>CP079859.1:2400000-2700000 GCA_019339365.1 Vibrio neptunius
AATGAGTAGTATTTTTTTGATTTTGGTCACTTTACAACATTTGAAAGAGTGAATAAAACAGAAATGCAGTGTCAGAATGGCACAAATTGCAATTCTTACCCACACTTAGTAATTAGTAGCGACATTAGTAAGTGCCTTTTTATGAGCGAATCATCAATGAAAAAAAATAAAATTATCACCACAGAAGACATTCTATTAAAACTCTGTCAATCCGTATCTAACGTACTGACCGCCGCAACAAGCTCAGATATCCACTATTCCGCCATGGTGCAAAAAATCACTAAAACTGGCCTGAAACCTGACTTCGGTTGCTTTGTATTGTTTGATGGTGGTTTTTCAGGACTGGTTGTTATCAACTTCACATCAAAAGCCGCTTTAGAGGTTTATACGAACTATATGCGGAACATGGGCATGCCAGAAGAAGAATTAGCGGTCCTACATACTTCAGACGAAGTGGCTGACGTCCTAGGCGAACTGATGAACCAATTGGTCGGTGACTTTACTAACCAAGTGAGAAAAGATCTTCAGACGCATATCACCCAAAACCAGCCTAAAATGCTCACCCTGAACAAACAGGTTATCTTGTCAGTCGATACCAACTTAGACCGTCCGCAAGCGCGACGAGTCACTTTCTCGACAGAGAAAGGCAATATTTTCTACCTTGAACTCGCGATGGACAAAACAGAGTTTATTCAGCTCGAGGAATTCGAAACGCAAGAAGATGAAAGCCCTGATTCGATCCTGGAGCAAGCTCAGAAAAAACTCACATCGAAAAAAGAATCGCCTCAAGAAGAAGCGGATCCAAACGGCAGTGATTTATTAGACGAGCTTGGTATCTAATACTGTGGGCATGTAAACTGGCGAAGCCGCTATACTTAAGCGGCTTTTCCCCAATGGCTTTCTCATTGTTCAAAACAAACCTAGCTATCAGGTCAGCTAGGAGTTTCGTTTTAGTGTCAGAAACGTTAAAATGGTCGACTTCATTTAAGTCAGTGAGATTTTCTGTTGTCGATGGATAAACAAAAAGCCCTCAAAAAAATAGCTAAGTGTCTTGAACTTGGTAACTCAGCCAACGTTAATGAAGCGGCGAATGCGATCAAAATGGCGCATCGTCTTATGCTCAAATACGGCTTAGATAAAGATGATATTGAGTTCATCAAGATGGGCAAAACTAAATCGACGCACCTTCTGCCATCCAACGTCAGCTCTACGCTGCTGCGTATTATTCGTGGTATTAACACAAGGTTTGGCGTTGAAGCCGTGCTGACAAACCACAAAGGGTTAAAACGCGCCGAGTTTATAGGTGAAGCCGATCGCGCCATTTTCGCCGCCTTCGCATTCGACATCATTTATCGTGAACTCAATGAGCAAACAGGAAAATTCCGTAACAGCTTTGCGGGTACAGGCACCGCAACAAATGAAGTTTCTCGACGCGTCAACTCGTTTGTTTCTGGCTGGGTCGAAGGGGCATTAGAAAAGCTGCCTATCATTAGCCCAGATGACGATTCAAACAAGAAAATCGACGACTACATAGACAAAGAGTTTAAGAATATTGATCGTGAGACGTTCAAGAAACAGCTCCAAGAGGCGATGAAAAACCTGACGGAAGACTATGAAGTGGGTCTGAAAAAGGGTCGTTCAGTCTCCGTGAGTCGCCCGATTGATGGTGCACAGGCACCTAAAATGCTTCGCTAATCCTGCCCTTCTAGCACTTAATCTGGCTGAATAACCACCATTAAGGTTCAGCCAGCGTTAATATTCAGTCAAAAAATACCTCCCAAATTGACATAAATAACATTAAAGAGTTATTTCTACTTCCGCTCACTCCCCGAGTCAATTTTGTCCTCGGCGGAAAATGAAAATAATGGATACATGGAGATGTTTTCGTGAAAAAAATGACTTTGGCGCTAGCGGTGGCAATTGCGTTAACTGGCTGTCAAGCAACACAGCGAGAGAATGCAACTACAGGTGAATCAGAAACTAACTCAGCGACCAAAGGCGCTCTGCTAGGTGCTTTAGCTGGAGCTGCCGTTGGATTGGCAACAGGCGACAACGCCACTGAACGTCGTCAACACGCCTTAATTGGTGCCGCTGGCGGAGCCGCTGTTGGGGGCGGTGTGGGTTATTACTTTGATCAGCAAGAAGCAGCACTAAGAAAAGAATTACTCAACTCAGGCGTTCAGGTAGAACGAGTCGGTGACAACCAGCTACTGCTGCGTATGGAAAATGGCATCGGATTCCAAACAAGCTCGCACCGTTTAGATCCTAGTATTCACAACACTTTACAAGGTGTCGCTAAGATTCTAGTTGAGTATCCTGATACCAGCTTAGTCATTGAAGGACATACAGACAGTACAGGCAGTGAGACAACGAATCAGTTATTGTCCGAGCGCAGAGCCGAATCCGTTCGTAGCTATCTGTTATCACAAGGCGTAGCAGCAGGACGTGCGATCGCTCGCGGCAACGGCGAACGTTTCCCACTTTGCACCAATAGCACTTCAGAAGGCCGTGCTTGCAACCGAAGAGTAGAGATTAAAATTCTACCGCTCAAATAATCGCCGTAATTTGTCAATAACAATGGCTTCTCAGGAAGCCATTTTTTATTTATTAGATAAATACATTACACTATAAGCTAGATACGTCAGTTTTAGTGGATTGGGAATATCTTGAAATTTATCAGCCTTTTATTGTTACTGCTTTCCCCAATCACGTTGGCAGACTCCGTTGAAGCCTTAACCAGTAAAGCTCAGAGCAATGACATAGAAGCGCAACTCCAACTCGCCAACCAATACCTCAATGGAGAGGGTGTCCAACCCTCACAAGAAGACGCGATCTACTGGCTTGAGCAGGCCGCTAATAATGGCAGTAACCAAGCCATCGCCCGGTTGGCTTCTCTCTATCTTCAACCAGACAACAACAACGCTCACGAAGCAACGTATTGGCTGACACAACTCGCCGTGGCAGGCAACGTAGAGGCTCAGTTAAATCTAGGCAAAGTGTATGAAAGCATGGCCCACTCACCAGACACACTGAGCTTGGCAGAGATCTGGTATCGCACCGCTTCACCACAAAGTGAGGACGCCGAGCAAGCCTACGCCAGAGTGTTAGAAAAAAAATTCAATGCTCGAAGAGCAAAGCTGGTTTCCTCAATTGACCAACTGCAAGTCGCTTTTGATGATTCAAGTATTCAACTCAGCCCAGTCGCCAAGAGCAAATCCAGTGCTAACCAGCGCAGTTATAACATCATCTATTCTTTGCTTGGGCTTTCAGCAGTACTTGTTGTAATAACGATCTCGCTAGGCCGAAAGGTACGCAAACTAAAAGCACACTCAACACTTTCGCACAATGACTTATCCTCCGAAAAACGAAAACTAGAGACGCAAATAAAGGACCAAAACAACCGCTTAAAACAACAGAAGAAACAGTTAGAAACCTTGTACAGGCAGTTTAAAAAACTGCAGTCATCGCAAGGTCATAACACGCCGAAACGACGTTCTGAGCCCCCTGCTGCTGAACAAAAACTCTCACTGGCGTGCGCTTTGTTTGGATTTAAAGTCGAGGCAATTCCAACTGAAAAAGAAATCAAAGTCAGATATAAGCAGTTGTGTAAGATTTATCATCCGGATTTAAAAGGTAGTGACGAGGAAATGAAACGACTTAATAGCGCGTTGAAAATCATTCTTAGCCGTGTTAATAAATAGTTACAAATTTAGGCGCAAGACGTATAAGTCGCTCACAGCTCCCATTTTAGCTCAATTGCGCAATCGATCCCCTCCCAGTTCACGTAACAAATAGTTAACTTGGATTCCGCATATATGTCATAATCTGCGCCGAAAATAACACCTGGTAAAACAAGGTGAGGAGAAATCTATGTTTACTATCGAAGGTACTTGCGACTGGTGCAAAAAACCTAGCCTAGTTACCAAACATGAGTATATTGATGGCCTCTGCCACCACTCTTGCATCGAGTGTAACGACCTAGCCAAGCTGGACGTTCGCCAATTCAATATCGCAGAGAGTCAGCAACGTGAGCGCAACGCTCAACCTTAACCGTCACAATTCGCTTTCTCGATGAGAAGAAACAGCCACCGTTTGACGGTGGCTTTGTTGTTTTAGCAGTCGAGAAAATTAACTTGCTACGGCATCAGGTTGGTTTTCGGGTGCTGCGGCAATGAAAGCGGGATGCTGAATAAGTGACGCCGTCACTTTTTGAATAATGGGGTAACGGTCCAAATCGACACTGAATCGCTCGGCATTGTATACTTGAGGGACCAAACAAACGTCGACCAAACTTATTTCATCTCCCACACAATACGCACCATGTGTCTCAGACAGTTTTTTCTCTAAACTATGAAACCCAACGTCAATCCAATGGCGATACCACTGTGATTTTTCTGCCTCTTCCACCGATAGCTCGTTGGTTAAATATTGCAGTACACGCAAATTGTTGATGGGATGAATATCAACCGCGATATCCTGCGCCAGAGCTTTAACCACATACCGCTTATGTTTATCCAAAGGCGTCAGCAAACAATTTGGGTATTGCTCATCAAGATAATCAATAATGGTAAGTGATTGATTAAGGCGTACGTTTCCATCCACAAGAACGGGAACGAGTTCGCTGGCGTTAAGAGACTGGAATTGGGCGGAGTGTTGCTCTCCGCCATTGTTGACCAGGTGGATAGAGCGTTGCTCATAAGGCAACTGTTTTAAATTGAGCGCAATTCTCACTCTATAGGCGGCAGATGATCGCCAATATCCATACAAGGTCATTTCCGACATCAGTATTTCACCACTTTCTGATTAATCGAGCCAAAAATAGATGCCCCAAACTTGTCCTTCATTTCGATCTTGATGCGGTCACCAAACTTCATAAAGCTAGTTGAAGGCTTACCATCTCGAATCGTTTCAATCATGCGGACTTCGGCAATACACGAGTAACCCACGCCACCTTCGGCAATAGATGTGCCGTATTCCGTGCCTTGCTTGTTTGAGACCGTACCCGAGCCTACGATAGCACCCGCCGACAATGGGCGAGTTTTGGCAGCATGCGCGACCAACTCAGGAAACTCAAACGTCATATCCACACCAGCATTCGGACAACCAAATGCTTGGTCATTATAGAATGACAATAGAGGCAGAGTGACTTTACCGCCATCCCATGCGTCACCTAATTCGTCAGGTGTTACGGCTACTGGAGAAAATACCGAGGAAGGTTTTGACTGGAAGAAGCCGAAGCCTTTTGCCAACTCATTCGGAATCAAACCACGCAGTGAGACATCATTCACCAACATCAATAAGCGAATCGAACTCGCCGCTTCTTCTGAAGTCACGCCCATAGGGACATCGTCGGTAATCACTGCGACTTCCCCTTCAAAATCAATACCCCATTCTTCACTGCCCAAAGGAATATTGTCTTGAGGTCCGATAAACGCATCCGATCCGCCTTGATACATAAGAGGATCGGTCCAAAAACTGGCGGGCATTTCTGCACCACGTGCTTTGCGAACCAGTTCAACGTGATTAACGTAAGCGCTGCCATCAGCCCACTGATAAGCGCGCGGCAGTGGAGATTCACATTGGCTTTGTTCAAAAGGTATTTCGGTCACCAGTTGACCTTCATTCAAGGCTTGATAGACCTCAGCCAGTTGAGGTTCTACTTTAGACCATTGGTCGAGTGCCGACTGCAACGTAGTCGCAATGTCTGGTACCGCTGTGCATTTAGTCAAATCTTTGCTGACCACTACCAATTGGCCGTCTCGCGTATCATTTTTCAGGGTCGCTAACTTCATTATTGTTCCCTTTTATTCTTCTGGATGTGATTTCCAACTGTAAACATATTCTGGATTTTCTACCGCGTGAGCTTCATCGCTAAAGTGTAAAGCGTGCCGGGTATCGATCATCACAGCAACTTCATCGGTAAACTTCTTCTTGTATTGCTGGCCCGCTTTAAAGGCTTTCGGGTGAGGGCCATGAGTAAAACCTGCTGGATGGAAAGTGACCATGCCAGCTTCAATGTTATCCCTGCTGAAAAAATCGCCCGCGTGATAAAAAAGCACTTCATCGTAGTCATCGTTGTTATGATAGAACGGCACCTTAAGCGCACCTGGATCACTTTCAATCGGTCTTGGTACGAAGGTACAAACGACAAAGCCAGCCCCGACGAAAGTGGTATGTGCTGAAGGCGGCAAGTGATAACGATGCGACATCAATGGACGAATATCTCGCCAATTCAGCTTCACAACCGATAAGTCGCCGTGCCATCCGATAGCATCGAGTGGATTAAACGGATAAGTGATCACACTCACTTGCTCGTGCCTTTTTACTTGCACTTGAGTTTGATTTTCCGAGTACTGAGCTTTGAAATGGTCATCAATTGAAGGAATTTCCAACACCGCCGGATCAAACACCGCATGATTGCCAACCATGCCTTTTTCAGGCAATGAATAGGCGGCATCGGTATTTTCGACCATTAGAATGAACATTGGCTCAGAAGGTTCTAGACGCCAATTCGTTGAGCGAGGAATCATGACATAATCCCCTTCGCCAACCTCTAGATGACCATAGTCACAATACAGATCCGCTTTACCCTGATGGATAAACAGCAGTTCATCCCCATCCGCGTTTCGTACAAGAAAATCCATCTTGTCATCCATACGCCAGATACGAATTTTACAGTCATTATTATGCAAGAGATTGGGCACCGCCCATGGTGAGACCTGAGCAGCTTTCTCAACCAGATTAAAGTTAAATGCGCGAGGTCTTAACTCCCCTTCCCATTCCGTCCAACCTGTTGGTGCATGTTGGTGGTGGAAGTGAGCTGCTGGACCGAAGAATCCACTTCGGCCTGCCTCACGCTCATAAATTGCCTCTTCCGGAAAGTCGGCGTGTGCCTGCTTGGAGCACACTCCCTCCCGGTGAGGGAATGTAATCCATTTATGCATCGCTCAATACTCCTCGACGAATCTGATCTTCTTCAATCGATTCAAACAGGGCTTTGAAGTTACCTTCACCAAAGCCTTCATTGCCTTTGCGCTGAATAATCTCAAAGAAAACCGGACCAATGACCGTTTGGGTAAAGATTTGCAGCAAGATGCCATCCTTCATGGGCGCACCATCGATCAAGATCTGCAGATCTTTTAATTTCTCAACATCTTCCGTATGGCCTTCTACTCTCGAATCGATTTTTTCGTAGTAAGTGTCCGGCGTTGGCATAAAGTCCATACCACGGTCACGCAGTGTTTGTACGGTTTGATAGATGTCATCCGTTGTCATCGCAATATGTTGGATACCTTCACCGTTGTATTCACGGATGAACTCTTCAATTTGTGATTTATCGTCTGAAGACTCATTGATTGGGATGCGAATCTTGCCACATGGTGCTGTCATTGCTCGGCTAACCAACCCTGTTAGCTTTCCTTCAATATCAAAGTAGCGGATCTCTCGGAAATTACCGATACGTTCATAGAAACCAGCCCATGTATCCATGTTGCCCTGTTTAACGTTATGCGTCAGATGGTCAATTTCATACATGCCTACGTCCGCTTCTTTCAAACGAGCTTCAGCATCGTGATAAAAATTGAAATCAACATCATAGATGCTCTGTTTTCCATAACGGTCCACGAAATACAATAAACTTTGACCGATGCCGTACACCCCAGGAATACTCAATTCCATTGGTCCGACTTCGGTTTTATACTCTTCTGCCCCGTTTGCAACCGCATGCGCCATTGCAATACCAGCATCTTTAACACGAAATGCCATTCCACAAACCGAAGGTCCGTGAATTTTGGCAAACTCCTCAGCCTGACTATGCGGTTGAGCATTAATGATGAAGCTAATATCTCCCTGGCGGTAGAGCCACGCTTCCTTAGAACGGTGCTTGGCTATCTCCGCAAATCCCAGAGAAACAAACAACGCCTTCAATTGCCCGATCCCTTCATCTGTCGCAGCGGTATACTCGACAAATTCAAATCCATCAGTTCCAAGTGGGTTGTGTGTTTGAGTCATTGTTCTTCCCTCAGTGATTGGTTACGTCCTTTGTTACTAACTTGAACTAACTTGATGACGAAGGGAATAAATACGCGTCAAATCGTTCTAGAGGCCCTTTCAAAACATTTTGTAAACAAAGCGTAACAGATAAAAAACAACCCAATAAACAACTGATTTAAAAAAGATTAAATTGGCCATTAGTAACATTTAATTTACATTCAATCTGTAAACCAACGAATCTGATTACCGATATGCTCCGTTTACATGCACAACGCTCTAGCAACTAGACCAGTGAAACTAAACAGACTGCGTAGTCGTAAATCTCGGATTTATCTGCAAAATGAGTAGATAAACCAAACAAGTATAAAGCGCCCAAATATCACTTTTAGTGTCTGGAAAATTTCGCTTCCTACTCCCTCATTTATTGATGTAACTCAGAGACGAAAATCTACAGGCAAGGATATGGTGAACGCCACAATTTCCGGAAAGGCCAAACAACAATGAGTGATATAAACCGCGAACGTCTGATAGCGCCTTTGTTTTAGTTGAAAGGGATCAGTGCCATTCAAGTCGCCGATGATCACCCGACTATAGTGTCCATCAAACTATCATTCGAAGCCATTGGCGCAATACCTTACGGCCAAGGTACATGGGTGGCAGTCATGCCAATAACTAAAACGCGAAAGGGCTAACAGCAGTTAATATCTCTACTGGTATGGCAAAAGTTCACACCACTGAAGAAGTATTGCTATCAATGGCATGGTAAAAACATCACAATGTGTTAAACATTATCTAACTCATTAACAATAGCTAATTTAGAGCTGGCTTATTCTATTTATTTGTTCAAATAACAATCAAAAAATACTAATTTATATCTAATTGCCAATTTAATTATTATTTCGTTATTTATTTATAGTCAATAATATTGATAGAGCAAATATAGATTGCTAGACTCCTCCCTCTCAATAACAATACACTGCATAATAATGTTTATAAGAACTGCATTACTCACCGTCATTTGTGCTATTTCTCAGTTGTCATTCGCCAATTCCCTTGAAAATGGAGCCACTGAACAAGTATATCGCTCAGGCAGTAACTACTTAGCCGAAAGCTATGATGCATTTTCACCTGATAACAAAACATTTGAGTTGGTTTTAAAAGATCTCGATACAGAAAAATATTTGGTGTTCCAGAAAAGCGAGAAGTCGGATTTAGTCCACGTCTATGCCACTAATCTAAATAAGAGTCACTATGTTACGCGGCCGATATCGGGCAAGATTCAAATTCGCTTCAGCGAAGACCCAATCCTTTATGATCTCTCGACAAATAGACATTACATCAGACCAACGCTTACACGACTGAGCAAAGAAAGAGATGCTGAGTTGTTTGAAAGTTTGAGTGAACAGGAGATTATGTTTGTAAAACTCGATGTATTAGGTAAAGAGCACGTCTTAAAAATCAATATCGAGGATTTAGAAGAACTATTGAAGATGGGGACCTTTATTTAAGCATTCCTATTTTCATCATTTGAGTGAGCTTATATAAAAATAACCTTTAAGATATAAGCTCTTTATATGAATAACGCACCATATTGCAATCGTTCACTTATTAATGCTCCCCCAATTAAAATTGACAGAACTATAAATAAAACTCTCAGTACTGGCAGTATAGACTTACCCTCCCTTCTAAAGCTGGGAGGCCATGGTTTTGATACCAAGGAAAGTAAATAGCCCTCCGGTTACATAATCCATTGCCACTGATATTTTCTGATAGGCGGATTTCGCAGAGCGATGAGAAAAAGCGACTGCTCGCTCTCTACAACTGAATCCAATACCTTGCCAAAAGATTGGGAAACACTTTACCCATAATAATGTGTTCTAATTGACCGCCATTCGCTTCAATCACTTTTCGGGATGGCCAGTTATCATCATCTGCAGTCACAAGTGCTTTGGATATACCCAGTTTACGAGCTTCCACCAATGCTAACTTCAACATCATCTTACCGTTACCTTGGCCTCGGAAATTGGGGGCGATGTCATACCCGATATGGCCAGCTTCTGAAGAAAGAAATTCATTTTCAATATGATGACGAACCCGAATGGCTCCGCGAATACTCTGATTTTCATCAATCAACCAAAAATGGCTACAAGGGACGTAACCCGGTTTTAAATCGATGCCCAAGGATTCATTGGAAAGTCGATTTACATAGCGTTCGATATCACTCTCACCTTCCGCATAGTAATCTGCGTTTTCAGGATCGTTGTGCTTGAAATCTTGGTAGAATCGAGAAAATGCCTCTTTGAACTGCGATGAAGGGGGGACTAATTTCATCCATTCTGTTCCTCACTCTGAGAATTATTTTTTAGACCATATTGATAGAAAACAACTCGTTGTTCATTTATGGACTGTTTTACAAAGCCAAGCTTTTCTAAAAGTTTCAACGATGCAATGTTTGACTCATCAACACCAGCTACGAGCTCTCTCCAACTACTTTTGTTCGCAATAGAGTCAATAAACCCAGCAAGCAGCTCACTAGCCAACCCTTGCCCCCAGTACTCTTCTGCAAGTAAATAGCCGATATGAGCACTCCCATTGTCTTGATAGACAAATACGAAACCTGCTAACGCACCATCGTTAGCTCTCACTACGTAAAGCACGCTTTCATCATTCATTTTGCTTAACCAGCTTTCTGCCGATTCATTCGACCTGACTTGGTGAAAGTACGGGGGTAAATTCTCAACAACCTTTTCTGTCAACGTTGCTTGAATTTCAGATAGAAAATGAGCATTGCAATCACCATCTTTAAACTGCTTTATGGTTAACCTGTGTGTACGATATGCTTCCACCAGAGCCTCCCTTACTATTAAACTCATCTGTGTTTACGGTGCTTTTTAGCTAACCTTTCGTTGCCCCGTTTATAGTTGCCAGTAACTCTTGCCATCAGTTGCTGTTGGTCATGATTTGACAGCACACTAACCTTCGAAACGAATTCAGATGCCTGTTTTCCACGCAATATGGTCACAATCTTACCGTTACGCAAAATCCTCAGTTCAGCGCGATTCTCTTCGAAGGAAAAACCTAGGTCAGATCCCATATTAGTACTCCTCAAGTTTAAACTGGGAAGCGACTCGTCTACCCCACCCGTTTGCCAATTGCTGAATATCCTCAATACCATAGGGTTGACCTTCAATCATGCGTAGCGCAAGTTCAACACTCTGTGACTCTTTTGGATAATGGCGTAATACGGCTTTTACACACCACTTTATCTCTACGTGCCAACTGTTGTCCTTTTCTGCGATCAAGGTGTAAGCGCTACGGAGGATCTTCTTAGCCAACATTTTACCAATATACTTATGGTTAGACTCATTAAGCTCATCACATGCTTGGGTAATGAAAGATGAGAGATCACCGTTGAGAGCAAAACCGATTTTCCGGTTAGGTTTTAGTCGGCTGAATTTCAGGGACAAATCATCACCTGACACACAACAACAGCAGTGCTTTAACCAAAACTGCCAGTGATGAATTTCATTTGGAGAAAGAATTGCTTCTAGATGGCCAGGATCGAAGTCTATCTTGCTGAAAATCGTTAACTCTTGCTCTAATTTTAGTTTGGTAGCCTGAAGTTTTCGTTCGGTTTCAAGATCCAAAGACTTAGTGAAAACAATAGATAAGTCTATATCTGACTCAAACTCAACCGCTGTGCCCCTAGCGACACTCCCATATAGATAAAGGCTATGAATTTTGCCTGCAAAAGTGTCACGTAAACAGCTAACCACACGATCAACTGACTGCCTAAACGCGGGCTGAATATAGGCGACTGAACAATGATTGACAATGTAACCTTGCTCGTCCAACCCGTTATTGATTGGTTTCATCAAGTTTGTCACGCCATTCTTGTTGCAACATTGCCATAACCACCGTGTCCCACCAGCGCCCTTTAAAATACCGGTTCTGTTTGAATACCGCTTCTCTGCGCATACCCAAGTCAGAGCAAAGCTTAATAGCCGCACGATTTTCCTTAATCGTTTCGGCGTATATCCGATGCATATTAAGTTCACTAAACCCATAATTTGCCAAAGCCGTCGCGGCTTCATAAATCAAACCATTTCCCTGAAATGAACGGGCTATTCCACATCCCATTGACGCATTATGCTCATCTTCCAATCTCAAGCATACCGTACCAATAAAGATACCTTGCTGTTTATGCTCTATGGCAAGTTGGTAACTTCTTCTTGGTATTTCAGCAGCCTGTTGAATAAACAATTTGGTCAATTGACGGTATTTTTCTGCTTTGCTGTCCGCTTCGTCATAGAAACGTTGATACTTTTCGTCTTGAGATATCGCCACAAACGCCGCTTCATCTTCTAGCGACATGTCTCTGATAACAAGTCTTGGTGTGTCTAGCCTAAACAATTGTTTTCCCTAAAGGTGCTTTTCCATCACAAAATTGGTCAGTACCTGACCACGCATCTCAACCTGTTGCTCTTTGACTACTTTGAACCCCATCCGCTCATAGAAAGGACGAGCAGTAATGCTCACCTCCGAGTAGAGGCGGCTGATACCTTTGTCGTTCGCAACCTTTAATACATGCTCCATAAGCGCCCGACCCACACCCCTACCCTGAAAAGCGTGATGACAAAAGAAATGATCAACTAATCCGGAATCTTGCAAATCGGTATACCCCGCGATTTGGCCGTTCATTTCAGCGATGTAAGGGTTAATTTGGGACATTTTGTTTTTCCACCTTTCAATGTCCCATTCTTCTGGCGCCCATGCTTCCACCTGCTCTTGGCTGTAATGTTGGCGATTTATATTTCGGACTGTATAGAAAAACACCTCCCAAAGGGCTTTGGCATCTTCTGGCTGATATTGACGAATAGTAATCATAATGCTCTCCCTAGATTGCAGGTCTTTGTTATAAGATGAAAAAAGCTCGCTAATCATTAGCGAGCTTTCCCGTTAAATAGCAGCCTGTAGCTTTGCTTCAACTTCTTTTAAGACGTGGTATTCCTCTTTATCACAACCACGAACAATAGACACCCAGTGATCTCCCGTTTCATCTGTTCCTCTAAACTCCGCACGCAATTCATACCCACGCCACGTGATAAAGGCGATAATCAGGGTTAGCGCCAAAGTATACAAGCCAAACTGTGGGACAAATGCCCATGTGGCAGCAGACAAGAGCAATGCTAATGACAATACTCGGACAACATTTTCTTTGATGCCTAGTCGACGAACCTCAAAACGCTTGATTTTACTCAACTTATAAGCGTCGGACTTAACCACTAATTCATTGGAAGTTAGCATAAAGTCTTGTTCGCTTACCGTTGTGCGAAAACGAAACCAATCCACTAGCTTTTTACTTTGAGTGATTTTACTCATCACTTTTCTCCATGTTATGAAAATGTAAAAAACGACGATATACATGGAGTTACTTATGGATTTAATTGATTTTATAAAACAAACCAATGAGAAAAACAAGAATAATTATCTTAGCTTGCCAAAGGTCAGTCATAGATGAGGGAAATATAGTTGAATCAGGTATTAGAAGATTCTCGACAAATACTTTCACTAAACCATTCAGCAATGGCACGAGCTCGCCCAAGGTCTTCTTCTTCGCTCACAGGAAGATAAGCAAAGCCTCTAAACTCAAGCTGCATGTAGCGAGCAGTAAGCTTAAAAGGTTCAATAAAACAATCTGGTAATTCATGATTGTAGCCAGTCGAGATAACAGATATTTCCTTACCTTTCAGCTGGCGTCCAAGTGGCTTTTCTATGGTCAGCAGATCTGACAAGCGATCGAAGAACACTTTCAGTTGTGCCGACATGGAATACCAATAGACAGGCGAAGCGAACACAATGTGCTCATAGGTGGTAAGCATGCGAATCAAAGGAATAAAATCATCGCTGCGATTTTCGTGTAGATAGTCATAATAAGAGAGCTGGTGATCCGCTAAATCAAACACCGCAGCACTTGTCATCTCAACAAATTTATTCACTAAGTGACGCGTATTACCATCTGTTTTTGACGTACCCAAGACCACTGCTACCTTCATTAGAATTCCCTCTAGTTTAGTAAGCTAGGCCGTTTTTTCGGTGAAATGTCCGCAATCGCTACATTTATAACCGTGTTTATAGAAAAACAGCGGAAAGCCTAAAAGAATAAAGACTAAAAAAGCGGGTCGCTTACCTTTGGTAAACGGCTCTAGTTTTAGACTACCACAGTTAGGGCAATGATCTTGTGAAGTGGAACTTTCTTCAGAGCATAAAGCATCAGAATAATCGGTATTTAGGATAATGGTCGCTTGCTCGGCATCCTCTTCCTGAACCATTAAACGAACTCCGCCAATCGCATTTGAATAGAGCCACTGGGTGTTAACGGTATGTTCGTCAGCAATATTGCTTTCAATTCCAGCGGCTTCCAAGCTCGCTTTCGCAATATGAGCCTCATGAGGGAAAGAAAAACGAGCTACAACTACCATACAACCTCTCCTGTGCTAAACCATCACTCTTCGCATGCCATTTTTTCGGACGTATCATAGTCAGCTAACGCCAACTTGTACTCTGCTCTGGCACTTTCACTCAAATAGACCGCCATACCTTCAAATAGGTTCCATAGCTCTTGGCCATATTTCAACTTAAACTCTTCGCTTGCTAATACCAACTCCAGTTCATTGGCAACGGTCAACTCACAAAACTGGTGTAACTGCTCTTCCGTCATCTCGAATACCGAGCCCGTAAAACGGTCACGAAACTGGATGAACGGTTTAGAATCAAACTGAGGAAACACATAGTCTCTGTCGCAAGAGCAATAGAGATAAACCAGAGCTTCTGCTTCTCGACCAATAACTGCGGCGATTTCACTTCGCATTTCCAGTGAGACCATACTCTCATCAAATCCGGCGGTGCCGTATGCCGCATGGAAGAGGCCAGCGCTCCTGACCATATCACTCGCATGCCATTTTGCCAGCAAGGACTCTGTTCCAATCAAGTGGGATTCAAGCGAACCGTTTAAGTGCTGAAAGTCACCCGCTCCTAGAGATTTCAAACGCTCAAAGTGTGTATTCATCATTTATTTCCCATTAGTTCAACCATTAATGACCTTAGACATATTGTAACCAGTGACCACAAACCCCAACTCTTCATAGAGCTTTCGGGCCCGCTCATTGTTGAAGGCAACGCGCAATTTAATCTGTTTAATATCGACATCTTTCATTTTCGCTTCCAAAAGCTCGATAGCCTTACTACCCAAACCTTGCCCTCGAAAGGCTTCCATAACGTAAAAGTCGTAGATAAATGTCGACCCTTCTTTTTTATTAACGCAATGCCACAAGTAACCTGCCAATATTGATTCACCATCTTCTTCAGCATCGATACACATCAGTGACTGCCCCTTCGACTCAACACCATCGGGAAAACAACGCTTCAAAGCCTGATGAGCGAGTTCAAGAGATTTTTCAGCAGCGTGGCCTTGATTCTCGGCAATATCCTGCGCATAGGCTTCAGCAGCATAGTGATAAAAATCCGCAAACTCTTCCGATCGCATTTCTCTTAGCTTAACCATATTTATCTTTTAACCTTGACCATAAACTGGTGCCATCATGATATGCTGAGGCCCGACAGGGCCGCCTAAGTACAACTCAGTTGTATCAGTGAAACCACTACTCAAATAACATCGATAGGCAGGCTCGTTTCGACAGTTTACTGTGAGATAAAGCGCGTTGACTTGCGGATAGACTTTTCCAACATATTGAGGAAGCAACTTAAGAGCTTCACGGGCGATACCTTGGCCCTGTAGATTACGATCAATCAATAACGCTCTAATCCCAATACCATGCTGAGGACAAAAGCTGTATTTCTCGGCATAACCCATATCAAGCAGAAAGAAGCCGACAGGCTGATCGCCTTTCATAATCACGTAGGGATGTTCACTTTCTTTCAACTCGGGGATCATTTCGCCAATGTTATCAACGGTAAACTGAGCTTGTTCAGGTGTAACGCTTAATGCATGTATAAGGTGTGCTTTTTCAGCACTGTACTTTTCTATAGAAATCATAATTATCCGAATAATTTTTCCAGCCAAACAGAGCTGATATAGCGTCCATTTTTCTTTGCATAGGAATCAAAAACACCCACTTCACGAAAGCCAAACTTCTTATGCAAAGCAATTGAGGCCTCGTTTGGTAAAGCAATACCAGATAGCGCCCGATGAACACCCTGCAGCTTTAACGCCTCCATAAGTGCTTGATATAATGCAGAGCCGGTACCTTTTCCTTTTACGTCAGATGAAAGATATATCGTCACTTCTACCGTGTCTGCAAACGCCTCAGATGGCCGGTATGGTTGCGAACAGGCAAATCCAACAATGTTTCCCTGATGTTCGGCTACCAATAATTGATGCTTAGTGTTTGGTGAAAATTGTTCAAACCAATTTAGACGGTTTTCCAATGCAAATGGCGTTTCTTCAAAACGAGCGTTGGTATGGTCAACGTAATAGTTAAAGATATCGGTGACTGCTTGAACATCACTTTGAAGTGCAGTTCTAATCTTCATTGCTGAATCTCCAGAGCGTCTGCATCAATCGAGAAAGTCACCAAGCCATCGCATTCGCCATATAGACTGATACCCACCTCTCGCCGCATGCCAAGTTTGTTCAAAATGGTGACCGAAGGTTTATTCGCTTCCAAAGATACACCATAGATTTTCTCGTGCTTACCAAGTTTAAATGTTGCTGCTATGACTGCCTTCGATGCTTCCATCACGTAGCCTTTGCCCTGATATTCTGACAATAGCGCGTATCGGATATCACTGAATTCTGGGTTTTCACACACTTCAACGCCTGCGTACCCCATCTTACAATTTGGATTTTCTCTGCAACAGATGACGTACGAACCAAAACCATACTTTCGCCAATGCGCAACTCTGTTGGCGTGATGCTGGAGTATCTCTGGTTCTGAATAAGCGATGCCCTTTGGCAAGAACTGAGTTAAACTATCTGAACTTAATACTTGCCTATAAACATCAACATCCATCTCTTCTACAGGCTTCAATACCAAGCGTTCCGTGTACAACATATTCCTTTAATCCTGTTAAGGTTTGATTTTAGTACTCTACATCATATCCATTTGAGCAAGTTGGCAACAGTTTGTGATGGGTACATAGCGTATGCTCGTTAACTCGTGCGGGCCTCTTCAATCCTAAACGGCTCACAAGGGGTGCCCTGATGGTACTTTAACTGCCATTTTTCACCAGTAAACACCCAAATTGAGGCACGTTTAGTAAACAAACTTGCATTTCCATTGGCATCGATCCAGACAGATTTATACATAAGCAGTTGGACAGATGGTTCAAGCGCTACACACTCAAACGATTGTGAGTGTATCTTGCCTATTGATGGTGTCTCGCCCTTCATCATCTCTAGGATTGATTTCAGATCAAAGCTTTTACCTGAGCGCCCCACTTCAACGAAATCAGGGTGAAGTAAACGCACCACCTCAGATTCATTGTGGCGAACTTCATATTGTTGAAGCAAGACTTCTTGTTCAATCAGGAATTCCATCCCACTAGTACCTCTCATTGCATATATTTCCGTAGCCTGAAGATATCACTCCAGGCTGCCATATGAAACACGTCAATGAATAAAGAAAACTTAATGTACATTCTTCACATATCTTTATTTGCAGGCTCTGTCCCTATAAAATGCATAAAACATTTATCAACACGGATACACCATGGCAAAACTCACTCTTCAAGAACAAATGCTCAAAGCTGGTTTAGTGAATGAAAAAAAACTAAAGAAAGCCAAAAAAGGTTCAAAAAGTCACGCGTACAAGCTCGTGAAGTCAAAGCCGCGGTCGAAGAACAAAAACGTCAACAGCAAGAGCGTGATAAAGAGCTAAGCGACCAACAAAATGAGCAGCGTCTGAACAAAGAAATTCAGTCGCAAATCAAGCAGTTGATCGAGATGAACAAAATCGATCAGAAAGAGGGAGATATTAAATACAACTTCACCGATGGAACACTCGTCAAATCCCTTTACGTTGAATCGATTATTCGCGAACAACTGATCAAAGGTATTCTTGCTATTGCCCGTCATGAAGATGGTTATGCGGTGATCCCCGGAGTTGTTGCAAACAAAATTGCACAGCGTGATGACCAGATCATCATTGAGCTCAAAGAGCCAGAATCAGAAGTGCCAGCTGAAGACGATCCATATGCAGACTATGTAGTCCCAGACGACCTAATGTGGTAAAGAAAACGCCACTCGGCAACCGAGTGGCTTTTTGACTAGCATTCTGCGAGCTATCTATCGCAGAGTTTGTACTACTTTTCCTTTGCCGTCCTTAAAATGAACTTCTGCATGCGCACCGTTCAAGAGCGCCAAGTTAGGCGGTAGATGGCCTATATCAACGTCATAGAGAACAGGGACCTTTAAGTCATTGGCAACAGAAAGGAAAGCTTCACTTGACGTTATTGCTTTTCCACAATTATCTAAAACCGCATTCCTTCCAAATAACAGTCCACTAACCTGTTCAAATACACCTTGGTATTTTAACCCTTGTAAAGCGCGCTTTAACACTGTCGGTGGCATCTCTGCATTTTCCAAATACAGAATCAAACCATCATTTGGATAGCATTGCTTAAAACGCTCAAGATCGAGATATTCTGTCCCAATCAGGTGGACCATAGTATCAAAGCAGCCTCCTATCAGACGCCCACTGAAGCTCAACTCTTCCACCTCACCCACCGCTTTCCACTGAGTTCTCTCTGTTTTATTTATGCAGCAGTTCGGATGAGTTTCGAAAGACTCACCAGAAACCTGATAGAGATCAGAAGAGAACTGCGTGATTTCAGCCCCGCATTTGGTTGTCATAACATTTAAGGTGTTTGCGGTAAGCTCGTCAGTCTCAAGTGGGTTTAGCTCCATTAAATTGGAGCTATGTAACGTCGACCAACCCAATTGCGTGGTAAGCACAGAACTGATAGTACTCACATCAGAAAACCCAAATACCCATTTTGGCTTAACCTGCTTCAGTTTTTCGAAATCGAGAAGAGGCAGAATGTCCATTGCAAATTCACCACCCCAAGGGGGAGCAACAGCCGAAATGGAGTCATCGCACAAGAACTTCATCAACTCTTCTGCTCTCATTGATGGAGTAGCACTCACATGCTTTTGGTTTTCTCTTAGACAATGACCCTCGATAACACTATATCCAAGGCTTCGAAGGTGATCCAAGACGAGATCTAAACGTTGGTGACACTCTGAAGGAACGCCCGAAGAAAAAGCGGTGACGGCGATCTTATCCCCTTTCTGTAGAGGCTCTGGGTATTTCATATTATTCCTATTTTTTGTCTTGCCATTAGATATAACAAAATTGGTCAAACTAAAAAGGCTCATCAGAGACTTCACTTAAACCTGAGCGACTGGCGATCTCTGGTTCAAAACCATCGATGCTCTTTTGGTTCTTCTTCAGCCAATACTTTTCTATCCCCTAAGTCCCCTGATTTTGGCACCATTTTGCCAAATCTTTTCTGTCCATTTCGTACGTAAAATACGGTACAGACATACCGCACGAAGATTGAACCATATTAATATCAAGGATGAATACCTGTCGAGCGGCCACGCTTTCAGGGAATAGGCTAGAGATAAGACACATTAAAACGGGTGAATATAAGAAACAAGCATTGATAGGCATCACTACACAATGCTAAAAGCTCATTAATCGTGCGCATTTACTGATCTTTCACTGATGACGTTAGATCTAATTTTCCACGTAGTCCGATTAAATTACCAAAAGGGTCTTCTACTTGGCACATGGAAAGCCCTTTATCTATCTCCATTGGACCTCGATAGAGCTTCGCGCCAAGTGACTGGAAGTGAACAAGTGCCCAGTGTAAGTCTTCCACTGCCCAGTATAAAACGGTTCCTGACTTACCAGCAGACACCTTCTCATCCGCTTGTACCACCTCCAGAGAAAAGCCGTTGATATCAAGCACTGTGAAATCAAACTCTGGCAAATGTATCACTTTAGACATAGGAAAGGCTTGTTGATACCACTTCAAACCTAGTTCGACGTCAGGTACATGAATCAAAACACAAGTTGGCCTCCAACTCGCTTGTCCTATTTCAACGCCTTTATTTCTCTGTCCAGCCATCGCTAGTGCTCTACAAAAATAAGACGGCTCGTATCAAACCCTCTCGCATTGGACATAGAAATAAATTTATCGATAACTGCTTGCTCTACCGTGCTTGAACGTGCCAATAGCCACAAGTAATCATTATCTGGCCCAGACACAAATGCATAATCATAGTTATCTTTTTCAAGTTCGAAAACAACATATGAACCATAAAACGGACCGAAAAATGACACTTTCAGATAACCTTGATCTGAATCTCGAACGAAATAGGCTTTACCTTGTGCTTCTTTCCACTCATTGAGTTGTGCGTTAAAGCCTCGGTTGATGACTTTAACGCCACCGTCATCCTTCAGACTATATTGTGCGGTTACCTTACTCAGCCCTCGCTCAAACGAATGGTCGAGCCTTGCAATCTCATACCAATTACCCATGTACCTATTGATGTCAAAGTGCTGTACAGGTTTCACCTCGCTGGGCATTCCTAAGCAACCGCTGATAAGCAACACCGCAAATACAAAAACCGTTTTCTTCATACTACCTCCACTCTAACCAAAACGTATGAGCCAACTCTCTAAATAACCCTAGTGATATACTGAGTTTAACTGTCACAAGTTCAATGAAAACAGCCCTATCCTTATCCCAGTAAGAAAGAGCGCACAACCTCCGTCGTTATTCAAATCGACTTTAATGCCAAGATTGGGCTCCGCATTTCTCACACTGAAACTGATCTTCTTCATCGATAAAAAAGCGGTTGGTGTGCTCATCGCCTTTGCTCAACAATCCCATCAGGAACTCTATACAGTGTCCCATTAATGACTGTGTTTGCTCGAACTTAGAATCGACTCTGTTCATTTGCGTTAGTTGGATATGAGGGGTAAGTGATTGGCATTGTTGACAGAAATGTGGGTGCTTAATGTATTGATTAGTTTTCAATGACGCGACTCATTCAGTTATAAAACACAGGATAACATAACATGTTACTCACCTTTGTGATAAATACATCCTGTTGTCATCATATTTTGTATTTTTTCGTCAACCTTTCACTCAATCAGATGTTCAATAACTTCGGATTTTATTTGATTTAAAATGGCCAACCCGCCTTCAGATTGTGTATTTATCTCAACCCAACCGTCAGTACCCATAAATTCAGCTTCCACATAGCTTATTTCCTGAATACTCTTAACATTAATGAGCTTGCCTTTTAATCGAAAAGTCCCTACAGATGTGGGCAGCCGTTGAATCGAAAATTCCATTTCACTTCCTTTGTCTACGACTTTAATAAGATGCACCATCTATTTTAGTTATTGGGATGTCTTTGAGTATAACACTTTCTGCCATACGCATATTGATCGCCGTAATCTTCTCATCACACTTTGGCGTTGTCACATAGTGGGTCAAACACCCGCAACGCTCGCAACGATGAAACTCGACACATTTGTCTCCCCAAATATAAAAAACCGTAGGGTTTTCAACACAGATTATGTCTACCTCAGAAGGGGAGTAGTATGCCCACAATGCAGCATAGCGACGACAGATTGAACAATTGCACTCCCCCAATTGTGATGGTTTTGTCTGAACAGCTAACTTCACATTTCCACAATGGCAACTGACTTCCATAATTCGCTTCTCCAATTCGATGTGTCTACAAGCGCTGTTCCAATGAAGGTATGCGGTACAAGCAACATTGATTACAGGCCCTAACGCTATACGCTATTTTTAACTCATAAAGCCTTTGCTTACATAAGCATCTAAAGGTATCAAGCCAGTTCAACGTCTGTTCGCGCAATATGTTGGTCATGTATTTCAATGACAGTTTGTACATCTTGATGTGGCCTGTGTTCCCCAAACGAGGTGATGTATTTCGCAGAGGTTGCCTTCACAGAGGCTGCATTGTATTTCCCAAGCCATTGTTGAAATTCGTTGATACTCGATTGCTCTGAGCGCGGAAAGCGGCTTGCTGGCCTAGGCATACCAATTCGCCATGGCTTTGGCGTCAGCCTTGCTCTAAAGCACTCTTGTTTTTTGCACAAATGCACGTACAAGGGGTCTACATTCAAGTCACTAAACAGAGTGTCGACAAACTTATCCCTAGGTGCATAGAGTTTGTTTGTCAGAATAAATCGAAGACCGGAATGGGTTTCGTAGACTCTAAAAGCAAGATCTGGATAGCGTTTTTGGTACGCCTCTATCAACGCTAAATAGTAACTTTTGTCCTTTTTCTCACGGCCAAACAGCTGCAAAAACCGGTCAACAAAACTTGGCGCAAACACATCAATATCTCCGAAGACAACGTTGCTGGTATTGAGTACAGCGGCCCCGTAGCCGTTACGGCTGATGATCGCTAGGGGCTCACCATCCTTGTTCTGGCGCTCTAGTAAGATCTCTTCCTTAATCACCCCCGTCCAATATTCGTAGTCATCCCCTCTCTCGTGATGACCTGAGAAAAAATCTGTCATTAAATGCCGTCGATTTTCAGCGTTAATCGCCGCTTGTTCTTGACTCTCATTCGATGAGCCCCAAACACTCAGCTTCTTTTGCCAAAATATGCCCGTCTCATTTTCGAATTCTTTTTTTTGCCCAATATCTAGCGAACTTCATCTTTGCTCCGTGAATAAACATCAACGCCAACATAACTTCACTCTTGGCCATTTTCTGCAAAAACAGCCAAAAGTGGTTGGTCCTAGCATGAGGTACTTATATGAAAATAAACGTTTCGCTACAAATAGTGATGTTGATTTATTGGACCTAGTTTCAAATTATCTGTCTGACCGAAAAGGCCAACACGTAATTGAGAAGAGACTTAACTTTAAAAGGGTACCTAGAGTGACTCAACAATTAACCCAATGTCAGAAGGTAGTATTCCCCTGAGGCGTCTTGGGCTTTTGAATGACAGGTAAACCCTTGAGAATAATAAAAGTCTAACGCTGACTTATTGAGTGACATACATTTTAAGCTGAGTGTCGGGTAACGGCTTTTAGCCAGTTGTATTAGATGGCCACCAACACCTTTGCGGATGTACGCTGGTGAAACGTAGAGGTGGTGAATAAAGTTTTCTGGTTCCCATAGAGAAATGAAACCCGCGATATTTTCCTCTATGAACGCGACCCAAATTTGCTCTCCTTCAACATCGTTGTCGAAGTCTGACAATTCATAATCACTGGTTTCTAACCAAATATAACTGGCTTGTCGTGATTCAAGATAGAGTTTGCGAAGTGCAGGGCGAAACGCGTCCTGATAAGGTTCAATTGAGATAGAATCTGGCAAATGTTCCCTCCTATGCTATCGACTATGCACATAAAACAGACACAATATCTCGATTGAACTTATAGCACATAGCGCTTTTACATGACACATGTCTGAGCCGTTGTTGCTTGCTCAATAGCTTTTTCAATCAAGGATACTGCATCATTACTAGTCACTGACGATATCAATTTATCCATAAAGTCAGACGCGGTCGACTCAGACGAAGACGCCACTAAACAGCTATACGCATTCGCAATACGCTCTTCAACATCAGCCAATGCCTCAGGGTTGCTGAAGTCAACGGTCAAGGCTTGTTCAACAGACGCCGCCATTACCTGTGCAGATTGTGCTGCATCACCAAGGTGTTCCGGATTCAACTGCTCTAAGTCGAAAGACTCAACTTGCTGCTGAATATCGCCTACGGCTTTATTTGCAATGTCCTGCGCCTGTTCGATAGCTTTAGTAGCCTCATCACATCCAACCAGAGCACCAAGTATCATCATTACGGTTAGCATTTTTTTCACGTTGTACCTCCAAGAATGCTTCACGCTCAAAAGAAGCTTAAAACACGGATGGCCAAGTGCAAATCACAATATCGTAACGGATTGTTGAAAAGCTTATTGTTCAACATGGTACAGAGTGAACGCTAGCTCTGCGAAATTTTCTCAACAGATGGTCGGTCATATCCACGCATTGTTATTTTGGAGTCCTATCATGCATGTAGAAAATAAAGAATTAAAACAAAGTCATATTGGTTACAATCTTGGCGTTATTGGCGTCGCATTAGTGTTGGCTTGGATTGGTATTTACAAGTTTACCCCGACAGAAGCTAAGTTGATTGAGCCTTTGGTGGTCAACCATCCAGCGATGAATTGGCTTTATGACATCATCTCTGTGCAAGCGGTTTCGAATCTTATCGGTGCCACCGAGATCATCGTGGCTATTGGCCTAATTGCTGGCTTCAAAAATGCAAAAATCGCGTATGTTTCCGGAATAGCAGCCGCTGTAATTTTTGTGGCGACACTCAGCTTTCTTCTCACCACGCCAAATACTTGGAAAGTGTCCGATGGCATTCTCGTGACCAATTTCTTTTTAGTGAAAGATATCCTGTTTTTGGCGATTTCAATCAGCGTCATCGAACGCAATAAACCTTTAGTGCAAGCATAAACGAGCAAGGGCCCGCTTTTTCAGCGAGCCCTTGTAGTAAGAACATTCAAGTGAAGTGGCACCATTAAGCTTTCTTAACAAATTGTGCCGTTACCATCATTTCACCTGCACCATCCACTTTACAATCCAACTGATGGTCTTTGCCGTCAACAATTCTTCTGATCACAGCTTTAGTGCCTATTTTTAGGATAAGAGAGCTTCCTTTAACCTTAAGATCTTTTGCTAAAGTGACTTTATCCCCTTCTGCGAGCTGTGTGCCGTTAGCGTCTTTGACCTTGAGAGTTTCAGTTTCAAGCACCTCATCAGGGTTCCATTCATACGCGCATTCTGGGCAAATAAGATGACTCTGGTCTTGATAAACATATTCGGACTGGCAATTCGGGCATGGAGGAAACGACATATTCAACGATTTCTCTAAAATAATTTTTCGTTATGATACTTCGGCGGTGTGGACTATGCGAGCACTTCAAGCAAGTCAGCACTGAGCTATCAACCTTTTTTAAACACAATCAGTTACGGTTAAACTTTTTTGTCATACCTTGGCTTGAAGGAGATACTAAGCGATAACCCAGCTTCTCATAGAATTCTGGTTCATCCGCGATCATTGATACATATGACCCCTCTAGAGCAACAGAGGAAAGGTATTTGTCAATATGTTCCATGACTTTTCTGCCTACACCCATGCCTTGATAACTGGGGTCAACCGCAACATCCACTACTTCAAAATTACACGCACCGTCACCAACTACACGCCCCATCCCGATAAGCTTTTCACCATCGCGAACTGACACCCCATAAAGAGTATTAGGCAAACCAAGCTCAGCCGCTTGAAGCGATTTTGCTGAAAGGCCAGCAAGGATACGCATCTGGCAATATTCTTCAGGGCTCGGAGTTTTGTGTTCAAATATAAGATCCATGACGAGCTTCTCCTTTTCATTGTTTCGCGAGAGAATACACCAACACTGTATAAATAAACAGCCCTTGATTTAAATAGCGTCAAATCAATCACCTGCACACTAGGCTGGTAATAAGAAATCGCCAAACGAAGATAAATGAAGCACCGATTCACGACGTAACATACGGTAAGCTGGTTTGCCTTCAACAGGTTTTAATCACGCTGTAAGGTTTACGTTTATTGGCAGAACGTCTCTATATACAGCGTTTCTACTTTGTCTCTTGCCCACTGAGTGCGTCGAAGGAATTTCAATGAAGATTTAATAGAAGGATTGTTATAAAAACAATTGATAGGAATTTCTGCATCAAGGCCTTGCCAACCATAATGCTCCTGCAAACGAACGAGGATTTTTTCAAGGGTTAAACCATGCAATGGATTATTTGGTTGTTCTTGGCTCATTGACGATAGTGCCTACTCATAAGATAAAGGGGCAAGGATTGTAGCAGAGTACTCACCCCTTTATTGATTTAATCGCCAACCATTTCGGCTGCTTTGCTGAGCAACAGATAAAATTATAGACACACCCATTCATTTAATAGCTGAAGGCTCAAATTGCTTGGCGACAAAGTCCAAAAAGACCTTAACTCGTTCAGGTTGGTACTGACCACCTCGGTACAGGGCTGTCAATGGAAACGTCATCGCAGCAAAGTCTCCCTCCAGTTTTTGCAATTCTCCTCGCTGGACATAGGGTTCAGCTAGGATATCAGGCAAGTAACTTGCCCCCATTGCTGATAAGGTCAATTGACGGATGAGCCTAGGGCTGTTGCTTTTGAACACAGCATTGACCATCCGACTGCGCTGGGTGGTTTCCGATGTGCCCGCAATGGGCCATCGCGCAGTCGGGTGCAGATTACTATCAATCAGACACGGTAGGGCTTCTGGTCTGTCAGCATATAAATGAGCGAGTTCCGGCGCCACGTACACGGTGCTTTGTAGAGACATGATCGGGCGGTAATGCCAACCAGAATCTTCAAGGTCACTTGCGCGAAAGGCAATGTCAATGGCCTGCTCAACCAAATCCACTTTTTTATTGGTCACCAAGATGTCAATCTGAATCTCGGGAAACTGGGCGTGAAAGTCCGGAATGAGAGGGCTAAGCAGCTCTTCAGCAAACCCTTGTGACGCTGTCACACGAAGTAACCCAGACGCGGTTTTTTTATGAGAATGGATCTGGCTGTATAGCTGATCAAATTGAGACAATAGTTGCTGTGCTTGGTGATAGTATTGCATGCCCGGCGAGCTAACAGACAGTTTACGAGTTGTGCGATGGAACAACGTCACTCCAAGCTGCGCTTCAACTTGATTAACATACTTAGACGTTAAGGATTTAGATAAACCTAAGCGCTCGGCGGCAGCAGTAAAAGAACCCGTTTCAATTACCGCCACAACTGTTCTCATACCATCAATAGTATCCATTAATTATCAACATATTGGAAAATATCATTCTATGATAATACGGTTTTTCTAGGGCGCAAGGTGTTCTTAAATAGGGCAAACTTTATGATTGGGACATTCGATATGATCACACTTTATTGGCACCCTCTTTCTGGTCACGCCCACCGCGCTCACCTGCTTCTGGGTCTACTCGATTTAGACTTTAAACTCGTTAAGGTTGATCTGCCTGCTGGCGAACATCGGCAACCAGAATTTTTAGCTCTAAATCCCTTTGGTCAAGTACCGGTGCTGGTTGATGGCAAGACGGTCATTACAGATTCAAACGCGATATTGGTCTATTTGGCCAGCGTTTACGATGTCAAACAGCAATGGCTGCCACCCTCGCCGGTCGACCGCGCCCACATTGAGCAGTTTCTGTCCCTCGCAGCCCATAGGCTAGCAGGCTCCTTAGCCAAGCTACGCGCCGCCAATATGTTTCACCGCCCAATCGAGGGTGATACGCTCAAACAAGAGGGGATTACCTTGCTGACGCAGTTGGATAACTACTTATCTGACCGGCAGTGGCTGGTAGGCCTAACCCCCACTCTGGCCGATCTGGCGATTTACAGTTATACCAAGCTCGCACCTGAAGCTGGCCTAGACCTAACAGGCTACCCGAGGCTTAGCACTTGGCTTAAACGGGTCGAAGCTTTACCGCGCTTTATTCCCATGACCTTATCCAAGGTGGGATTAAACCAAGCCATCAGCGAGGCTCATTAAACCTGCAAAAAATATTCAACTCACTCTCTTGTCACGGACTAATGGGCAACGTCACACTACTCGCACAATCAGGGTTGACCATTCCAATGAACAAAGGCGATTTGATCCCATCAACCAGCCAATATCAATGATGAGCAGAGAATCCCTTTTAGTTGCTTAACAAGAACTCTTCTACTTTGCTGGTCACACATAACGCGAGCGGGGAGAGCGTTCGTGGGTGACGATTCAACCCACGAAAACTCTTTCATCACTCTATGCCGCGGTTGGCGGTTCGACAGGCAAAGTAGTGTTAGTCATTTTCGCGATCAATCCACTGACTCGCTGACGCATCTGACGACGATCAACAATCATATCGATCGCCCCATGCTCTAACAAGAACTCACTGCATTGGAAGTTTTCGGGCAGTTGTTCACGCACGGTCTGTTCGATGACCCGACGACCAGCAAAACCAATGATAGCTTTAGGCTCACCAATATTGATATCCCCAAGCATCGCTATGCTGGCAGAGACACCACCAAATGTTTGATCAGTGAGCACCGAAACATAGGGCAACCCATGGCTCGACAGTCGGTTAAGCGCTGCGCTGGTCTTAGACATCTGCATTAGCGACATCAATGATTCTTGCATCCGCGCGCCGCCACAAGCCGAAAAACACACTAAGCCGCAATTGGCATCAATTGCGGCTTCTACTGCTTTGACAAATCGAGCACCAACCACTGCCCCCATAGACCCTGCCATAAATGAAAACTCGAAAGCGCACGCAACCACAGGCATCCCAAACAATGCACCTTTGATGACCACTAGGGCATCCGTTTCACCCGTGGTTTTCTGTGCCTGAGCGATACGATCTTTGTACTGTTTCAAGTCCTTGAAGTTCAACAAGTCTTGCGGTTCCAAGTCTTGCGCGAGCTCCACTCGAGGTTCTTTGTCTAAAAAGCTGTCCAACCGACACCGCGCTTTGATTCTCATGTGATGATCACACTTAGGGCACACACCCAAATTTTCTTGCAACGCTGGTCGGTAGAGAATTTGGTCACAAGAGGAGCATTTAGTCCAGACGCCCTCTGGAATGAATGTTCGACGAGTACTAATTTTGTTTTTTCTATCAAAGAGGTTTTCTAACCAACCCATGGGAACCTTTTTCCAATAACTCATAAATGAACCATTGTATAAGCCAATTATTGATAATAAAGTGGGCTTTATTGGTTTAATAATCCAATATTATGGGATTAAAAGTGCTAGATAAAATCGACCAACAATGGCTCAACAGCTTTCACTGTGTTTACGAAAACAACAGTTTCAAACGGGCGGCTGAATTGCTAGGGTTGCCTTCTTCCAACATCAGTCGCCACATCGCCTTGCTCGAAGAATGCTTAGACACTCGGTTGTTTCATAGAACCACACGGCGCGTCAGTCCAACAGACGCAGGGGAACACCTTTATGTGCGAACCCAGCCTCTTTTGAACAAACTCAATGACGCACTTGAAGAAGTGACCCAATATTCTCAGCAAGTGCAAGGGCAACTAAAAGTGCTCATGCCCGATTCGCCCGCATTATCTGAGGCCGTTGTCTCATTCTGCCAACAACACCCCTCCATTTCGTTGTGCTGCGACACCAGCATAAGCCCCAAAGATGACCCTCTGGATGGCTTCGATATTGTGATCAGCTTTCAACGCGGGAAGCTGACAGACTGCAACTGGGTGGCAAAAGAAATCATCCGGTGGAAAAGTGTCGTGGTGGCTTCTCCGGCCTGGCTTGAACGATACCCAGTGCCGTTTCATACCACCGACTTAAGCCGCGTACCCTGCATCACGACCTATACTGCGTTAAATGGTAGCCCTTGGGTATTTGAGAATGCCACCGGTGAATTAGTCACGCAGAAAGTGCACTCGACGTTCAAGGTCAATAGCGGCCACCTCGCCAAAACAGGCGCTCTTGCTGGATTGGGAGCTTCCCTACTACCCATCGAGTTCTGCCAGCAGGAATTAGACGCAGGCACTTTGGTTAAAATAGACATGGAGTACCCTCCAGCGGATTTGGTGCTATACGCCTTTTATGCCTCACGAAAGCATCTCGCGAAGAAAATACCCATATTTATTAAACATTTACAAAATCAATCTACGATTCACAAACAGCTTTAATATGTACAAGATACCAAAGGGGCGTTTCAGAAATGAACAAAGAAAAGGGTGAGTGGAAGAGAATCAACGAAATAGGCGCCCTTAATAGGACGCCGCAAGTTAACTCACAAAATCGTCACGCCATGTGCGGGAACCCACATAAAAGTATGAAACTCATACGTCACGATCACATCGTGTAGATCATCAGGTCGACTGGTGTCGAGTCCCGATACGGGTCCAAGGTTGACCGTCCAGCACGCATGAGTCGGATCAGTAATGGGTTGGCCAGCAAAGTCAAAGTTGGTGACCTGATCCCCTCCGTCCTTCTGTGACCAGTGGATAACGCGACGTTCATAGTCCACCAAATCAGCACGGACCCAGTGATAATCCCCACCCCACTGTGCTTGAGGATCACCCTGAAAGCCAGACTCCGGTGGCGAAAATACTAACGCGACAAAATGCCCATCCACTCCTTGTCGATACTTAGGGTCGTCGAATAAATCGTCAAGAGTTTGATGTGGCAAGGCAACTAAACCATCGAGTTCCGCGTTGCGCGTAACAATATCTGCCGTCATCGCCGTGGACCATGGCGTCGACCCTGCACTGGCGCGCCCCGGCTGTGGAAATGAATTCGAGGCAATATTAGTGCCGTAGGCATAGCAATTGTTATTGGGCTGGTTCTTATACGACATGAAATTGCCATCACAATTACGCGCAGGATCGTACGCAGTAGAACGGCCAAATACTGTCGGGCCATATTGAGCAACAGGACCCCACTCTGGGTTAGGCGGCATAATGGTAGTCGGTGCAACAATGCGCCCTTGTGTCAGCAGCAAGGAACCGTGGTAAGGACAATTGGGTGTGATGCGTCCGCTGTACTTGATTCGTGTCATGAGTGACTCCTTTCAGAAGGATAAAGTTGCACGGACACATGTTGGTCCGCATAGTTATAAACGGTCAGCGTAATTTCTGCCAGTTGCTGAGTGGACGAAGAGCCGCTCAGCTCTAACCAAGAGGCTGCGCCGCTGGAATGGCCAGTCTGGCTGGCCCACAAGGGGACCTGATCTCGACTGTAAAACACCAGGTTGCCGTCATTTTGCATCGTCAAAGTACCAGGCAACGCTTCTGTCGGTAGAGATTCTGGTAATTGCCACAGGAGTTCGTTGTCACTGTTGCGAACCAGACGAGGTCCATGATTAGGATCATTGTGCAAACTAGCCATGCCATCAAACGTCATCAGGTGTTCCCCGGGTAGTAGACTCGGATTAACTCGGCTGTCGAGGCGGTTTGTGTTTTGCATTTCTCCCGCCCAATTGGTCTGAAACAGACGATTGACAGTCCCTTCAGGCCAGCCATGCAGTTTCTCCAACGCCAACAGTACGGTTAACTTGACCAAGCCAGCCATCGGCGTCATATCTGCAGATGAAACAACCCCGACCTGAGGCAACCAAGCTCCGGCTGCATAAGCACTGTTATTGACAGTTCCAGCAATCACCTGGCTGGCGTCGACGAGTATTACACCTTGTTGATGCGCAGCAGCTAAGGCCTGATAGATCGCCCCTTTGGATGGTTCATCTGGACTACCTGAGGGAAAGTTGCCTTCGCCATAGGATTCGAGGATGATTCCTCGCGTTCCTGCCGAGACCAACGCGTCAACGATTTGAGCCAAAAAAGCTTGGGGTGGAGCGATTCGATAAGGCGCGGGGAACGCATTAAGCTGGCTCACCAAGCTGGTGTTCATCTGCACACTTAGATCATTAATTTGCGCACGTAGGCTATCGCGAACCGAAGGGTTGTCAAGGCTGACAGCGTGATTGACAGGGCCTGGCAAACACCGTTGATTCTCAATGGTAAAGGCCACCCCCGCTTCTGCCAAGTACGGATAATTGGGCGATTCAAAGGCATTAAACTCACTGGCGTTTGTTTTGAGTACTCGGTTACCACGATACAACCGATTTTGAAAATACACTCCCACTTCTGCAATTCCCGTTTGTGCTGCTGCAATCGCACCGCACAAGTTTTGATATGCGTCGGTGTTGAAATTAAGCTGGCAAGGCATGCCATCGGTTTGATGAAACAGCGGCACTTGTGAACCAGTGACGATCACAGGCTTGCTCAATACCGCTACCCCGACACCTCGTTCGTTCAGGCCATTAAGTAAAAAGCTCAGCGCCGCACCGGAAAAGTCCATACTGTCTGTTCCATGCAAGACCACAAACCCGTCCATCTCCTCATAATGTGCCAAAATGGCTTCAGCCATAATGCACCAATCGCTCGGCTGCAGGTTAGTGCTGTCTAGCGTGTGAGTCGATGAACCTGGAAACACGACATCGACCAAATAGTGGAGTTGGATCTCTGGAAATTCGGCCTGAATGACAGGATCAATCCATACATTGCAGGCTTGAGCAAAGGCCGACGCGCTCATTGGTGCCAGTGGGTCACCGACACAACTGATGGTGCCGCCAGTGTTAATGATACCAATATTCATCGTTGCTCCTTATTGACCGCGCATGCACTGGGCTCAACGTTAATATCTAATTTGGTCATAGTGGCGCCTCCTGAAAGGACTGCAATGGCTGAATTCGAGGATTTCCATTGACCTGATATCGACACCCAGGTCGTCCCCGGTCAAGGGAGAACACGGCAGTGGCTTGAGTGAAAAATTCGCTGCCAATGAACTCAGTTTCTCGACAGATAGAGAGTTCGGTTTGACCATAGTATTGGTCAGACAACAACTGCTCGACTCCAGTCTGATTCGGCGAGAGCTGAAGCATCGATTCAGCTCGATTAAGACGTAAATAGGTGCTGTGATTGGCTGGATAATGGACTGAGTCAGGTTGCAATCGAAAGTGGTTGGTTGACACGAAAAAACCTTCGTCACGACAAATGGTACGCACGGGCCGTTGGTTGAAGGGGTTGGGCATGTATTCAATGAAAATTGCTACTTTTCGTGTGTGAGTATCGTCGGCCCAGCCAGTGATCAGTGCGATATCCGGCGCAGGAAACGGCGTGGCCCTCCCCATGGATAAATAAAACTGCGTCAGATGCATTGCCGCCTCGGTGGCATTGGTATAGTCGCGTATTGTGGCTTCGTAGGCTTCAAAAAGTGCCTGTACTTCTCCTTGATTGGTGGAATAGTTAGCCGCAGTGGTAGTGTAAGAATCTGCGGCCACAAAGCTAACGCCCGCATCGTTTGATCCAGCCCAAATCCCTTCACTGCCATCGCGTGTCATGGCGATGTAAGATTCCACTCCGTTCTGACCAGGTCGCACTTGTGGTTGGTGAAAGTGCGTCACTGGAATGAGATCGCACTGTTTAAAGGTAACCAGTTGATTGCCGTCAAAAACGGCCCCTATGGTACACATGATGAGACTCCTTTCTTGGACGAGCTCTATCGAGCCTGACCCTGGGACCCAGGGTCTAACGTCAGAAGTCTAGTTAATAAATGGAATGTTCATTATGCATTAGATCACATATCAAAATGCACATTTTGAAACATCAATCTGTCTTGAAAACCGCCGTTGTTGTTCCGTTTAAGAACTCATTGACAAGAGGAAGAATCTCCTCATTGTTATGGGTTGATTGCTTATCGACAAGCCCGCGAGATCATACTGCGGTAGACTCCCCAGTCACCGCTTTGAAGTGCGCGATGCCGTGCTCAAACTGGTCATCACTCAAATCGATCAGGCGTGGTATCTTGACACCGTTAGTCGTACGCAGGTGCTCGTGGATAAGGCCTTGCAAGTGACCGTGCTGAAGGAAGAAAAACGGCGGACTCTGCGCGACTTGAACCTCTAGTGCACGCCTAACCGCATTACACCTAGCAGACAGTGACTCATGTGTCTCTAGGGCGCTCTCCAACCACAGTTCAATCACATTTTCTCCAGTGGTAGATTGATAACGTACTAGCAGCGCGTTCTGGAGGAAAGTCAGCCCCTCCAGCGTATTCAAAACAAACTCTGGGTAGAGGTTTTGCCCCCTAATTTTAAATTGTTGGTCAATACGACCAACGATCGCCCCAAGCCTCGGTGATGTTCGTCCACAAAGACAGGGGGTTCGGTACAGACCACTAGCAATATCACCCGTCGCATACCGCACAGCAGCGAAACCGCGAGGTTGGGTCAGTGTCGTGACTACCACCTCACCAGGCTCACCTTCAGGAACTGGTAACCCCGTCTGAGGGTCAAGTAGTTCGACGTACAAATACTCATCGTGGATGTGGAAACCTTGATGCTGCTGACACTCGAAGCCGATTGACCCAATTTCGCTACAGCCGTACTCGTTGATGTAGGTCTCAAACTGCCACCAGGTTTGTACTTTATTCACCGTCGCGGTAGGTTGAAATAACGCATCAAACGTCGGGCATGCCGCAAAATAAGCTTTACGAGGCAGGGGAACACGCTTAGGGAAATCGGGGCCGAGTTCGGCAGCCATCTCGTCAAGAAACAAGGGGTTGCCTACGATAGCGTCAGGGCGATGGTAGTTGAGAATATCGACCACCCGCTGCACACGCTGAGGAGAACAACGAAAAACACTGATCCCAAGTTGCTTAGCAGCTTGGTTAATGAGTGGCCCCAACGTAAACATATCGTTGTTACTTAATGTCTGAAGCAGACGGTCTCCCGATTGCAAACCCAGTTCACGTAGCACCCGAGTGATGGAGGCGACCCAGACCATTTCTTGCAACCGATGGACGGGCACATCAACGGGGCGTCCAGTCGTCCCTGATGAACTAACGTAATCGACAGCGTCATCACGGTTCATAATCTCTGTCCAATGATCACGCAGATGCGTTTTGCGTACCACTGGCAAGTCCGACAAAAGTGTCTCCTCCAAGCCCGCTAAGGTTTGTTGCCCCCAGTGCTTGCGGTAAAAAGAACGTTCAGAGGCATAAGAAATCGCACGCCGTATCTTATCCGGACTCATTGTTCCACCTCGTGCATAGTTGAAGAACGTTTACGAAACACTGAGACAGCCGAATACGTGTAAGCACGTTCCGCTTCGCTCAGTTTCGCACTGAGGGAATGATCCAAGCACAAATCTGCGGGCCAAGTAGTGGACCCCTGCCCCATCATAGAGCGGTTCACTATCACAGCGCCTAGCGGTAAGCTGTGCACCAATCGTTGCAAAAACGGGCCAACGGCCTGTCTAGGCAAACACTCCAGTGCGTTTGACAAAGCCAACTTGTTGAATTGACCTTGCTGCTCAGGCCGCACCACCCATTTGGTCAGATCTTCCGTGACGATGTTTAGTCGGTCTAAATTGGCCTTCACCTTGTCGTACACGCCTTCCGTTAGGTAGGCAGCTCCAGCAAGATCAGGTGGGTTGCGACCGAACAGGAGTTGCGTCATTAGCGGATTGTGTTTGAGCAAGGTGGTGTCAAACGCGCGAGCAATTTTGCGTCGAAGATGTACCGCAGGCGACTCATGTTTTTCCAGCGCTCGAGAGAACCCTTCACCATACACCCGACGCAGCGTTATGTTGTTGACACACAGAGCTAAAAATGTGCGCCAACGCTGTGTGTCGAAGTGTTGGCGATAAAACTCTCGCTGTTCCTCAAGGGTCTCTATTGCCATCAATGCGTCAAACAGATTGGGCGAATGAGTCACATAGTGCAGGACTCGTCCCGTCCATACGCTGAGTCGTTCAGTGCGACCGGCTTGATTGACCCCTTTGGCCACCAAATTGAGATGCTTATTCCAATAATCCTCAACATCTGGGCTGAGATTGGATTTCAGGGTTGACCATCCATCCAGACGGTCACTGCTTGACGCCGGTAAATCGCCCAAAAATTCGCGGCAGGCTTGTCGATCCCACTGGGTGATAGCCGCACACTTTAGCGCCAATAAGGCTGACTGACTAGCATTGATATCTATGGCGGTCACCTGCTGAGGTGCCTCGGCCAAAAACCGCAATGCCGAACAGCCTCCTGAAGTGATTGTCAGTACTCTGTCATGAGGACTCAGAGCCAAGGCCTGGAGGTCCACCGACACATCTTCTCTGACTTGACCGTATAGAAGTGGTAGTGTCGAAGTCTGGGAAGTCGATAGCGCATACAATCCCCCCATCAGTTCGCCTCCTTCGGAACAAGATCAGCCAGTGACTTGGTACGTCGGCGAGCATGTTGCTTTAGCCCAAGTAAGGCCAGTGCGGCCAACACACTAGGCACGAGCAACACTTGAAAGATGTCCTGATAACCTAGGCCCCACTGAAGTAAGCTTGCTCCCATCATGGCACCAGCGATTCCCCCTGCTCTTCCCATGCCTAGCATCCAAGATACCCCGGTTGCTCGCGCTGACGTTGGGTAATGGAGCGCAGCAATGGACCCCATCGACGCTTGAGCACCATTCATCACAGTACCAGCCAGCAAAATAGCCAGTCCCAGCCAATAGATATCTGACAGGTAAGCAATAGAGAATAAAAATACACCTGTCATGAAGTAATTGAACGCAACGATATAATGCGGCGTGAGGCGATCCATTACCCAACCCGACACAAGAGTACCGACAGCACCACCCAGCGGGAACAAGGCAGTGAGTAGCGCCGCATGGCGTAGATCATAGCCTGCCTCTCCGATCAAGATTGGCATCCAACTGGTGACGACATAAAAAATCAGCAACCCCATGAAGTAGGCAATCCAGAGCAGAAGTGTCGCCCCCAACCGAGAACGCGCCACGATGACTCCAACAGGATTTCCGACTGACTGACGAGGAGCGGTATTCGCAATGCGGTGCGGCCAAGCATGACCCAGTAATCGCTTTAGCGTTTTCGTGATGGCCTGATGAGCTTCCGGCTTTTGTAGCAAAAACAATACGCTCTCTGGTAGCCAGCGGCAAAGAGGAATAAACAGCAACAGTGGCAGCGCTCCACCCAACAGAAATACGCTCTCCCAGCCCCAGTGAGGCACCATCCAAGAGGCCAGTACCCCGCTCATTGCAGCACCAAACGGGAAGCCACAAAAGACCGCATTGACCATGAAAGCCTTGTGTCGCTCAGGAGCAAACTCAGACACTATAGTCAAGGCGTTCGACATGGCTGCACCTATCCCCAGTCCAGTACCAAATCGCCACCAAGCAAGCTCAGCAACAGAAGTTGCTTGAGTGGTTGCTAAACAACACAAACCAAAAATTAGCACCGAGACCAGAATGATTGGCTTCCGGCCAAGACGATCAGACAAAGGTCCAGATGCTAAGGCTCCCAGTGCAAGCCCAACTAACGCAGCGCTCATGGCCAGTCCCAGATCTGATTTTTCAACCCCCCACTCTTGGAGGATCTGAGGGGCCACATACCCCATCAAGGCCGTATCAAAACCATCCAAAATCAGTATGGCTAAACACAAAAATAACACAGAAGCGTGGAAAGCATTCCACTTCGCGGTTCTAACCGCGTGAGAAATTTGAGTTGAAGCGGTTTCGCTCATAACAACACTCATGATCCTAAGTTAAGCGGGGTGATGATGTCACCCCTATTTATCACTGGACATCCAGTTCAAATTGACGACGGGCACGACGGGAATCGTCATGGTCGTAAGGCGGCACCTTAAACGTTTGCAATTCACTACTGTCAATAGGCTCAAACGCAGCAATTGGCTGGCAGCCAGCTATGGTGACACGCTCCATATGACGATGATTAGGGTAATAATCATGCACCGCTGCGTGCTGCACTGAGCGGTTGTCCCAAAGGACCAACATGTTCGGCTGCCAACGATGGCGATACTGATACTCCAGCACTGACGTAACTTGAAACAGTTGTGCCAGTAGAGCCTCACTATCTCGTTGGCTCATGCCTTGGATTGCCCGAGTGTAGCTTTGATTGATGAACAACGCGCGTTTGCCTGTCGTCGGATGTACAGTGACAATAGGGTGCGCAATCGGTGGGTATTCAGCTTCTTTTTGGCGCAGCATTGCTTGGCCCGAAGGCGTATTGGGGAACAGGAACTTATACGGCGAAAAATCGTGGATCGCTGACAATCCCTGAACATACGTCTGCATCTTGGTCGACAAAAAATCGTAGGCGGTGGTCATACTACTGAAGCAAGTGTCGCCGCCTATCTCGGGCACCACGCGAGCATAGAGCATGGTCGCTTTGGGTGGGGCAGCTTTGTAAGACTCATCCGAGTGCCAGCGATCGGTCAAGACAGGCGGGTTACCATCTTTATAATCAAACACAATAAGCTCTGGGTGCTGTTCACTGTTTTCAGCAAAAGGATGCACTGTCAATTGACCAAAATAGCGTCCTACCCGAAGAATATCTTCGGAAGACAACGTCTGATTGGGAAATACCAAAACTTGGTGCTCGGCAAGCGCGTCTTCCAGTTGTTGGATCACATCCGTTGATAACGGCTCATGCATGGAAATACCGCTGATCTGAGCGCCAAAAAATGGGCTGAGTTTAGTCAACGAGAAATTAGGGGTACTGCTCATGTTAGACTCCTTTGGCCATCTCAGGCGATGGGGAAGACGAGGACGAAGTAACGGGACGTGTGGCGCAGACGAATAACAACACGCAACACATCATCATGGGTAAAAACGCGCTGGCAGGCCGTTGCGTTGCGTCCCACCAGACACCACTGACCACAGGCGTGATGACCGCGCAGGTGTAACCAACGGTAAGCATCAATGAAGACACGCGATGCACGTCTTCTTTTGGACTCACTGCACTAGGCAGGCCGAGCATCAGGATCAGCACTATCGCGGAGAAAAAGCCTATCACGGCTGATGCAGCAATCACCGCACTCGATGGCAAGATCACCAACAACAATAGCGCCGCCAACAGCCCAAGTGCAGAGACTAAATAGGGCCAACGAGCATGTGCCACTGAAGGTTTGGCCAACAAAAGCAGTAAAGAAGCTGGTATTTGGCCCAGATTCAACGCGATTAAGGCGCTAGCGATTTGCGACGCCAAGCCAATTTCGTCCAAATACCTTGGTAAGAAGAAATTGGTAGCGAAATAGATTGCACAGACACAGCCCATCATGAGACCTAACTTCCATACCTCGCGCCGTCGGAAATCCGGCCACCAAATATTTCGTTTCCCGTTACGTTGTGCAGCTTGGCTTCCATCTGGTGCACCCAAGTAAAAAACAAACGCAATCATCCATGCGACAGCGCCCCAAGCCATGTAGGCCTCTCGCCAACTGCCAAGCCAAGGCACCAAAACAGTGTTAGTTAGCGCGACCGGGAACACTTCCCCACCCAACAGCAGCCCATTGACGTAGATAGCCGTAGCAAACACAACATGTTTGGGATACCAATGGGCGACAATAGTTGGCAGCGCAGGTTGCATCAAGGCAACGCCGAGACCAGTCAGAGCGGTGGCCAGATACAAGAAGGTTGCGCTGTCTGCTTCCCCTCGGAGGGCAGAACCTAGTCCAGTGATGAGCAATCCAACCACCACTGTTTTGACAGCGCCCGTTTTGGTGATCAGCAGAGCACCGAGCATTGCAGCCGCGGCGAATAGCACTGGCGGGATCCCTGAAATCATGCCAACCTGAGTTTCACTTAACCCTAACGTCGCATGGATGTCCGAGATCACGGGTGGTGTAGCTAAGATCGTCAATCGGGTACCTGCTCCGGCCAACCAGAGCAAGACCAGACCTAACCAACCCCTACCCCACTGGGAAATCGGTCCACTATGCGACGGGCTCATGAGACACTCCTTCTGAAGAACGGGGCGCGATGGCGATCGCTTCGCGCTCAACAAACTGTGCCACTTGCTCTTCCGTGAATCCTAACGTTTGGGTGAGCAAATCATAAGTGTGCTCACCATGACCGGGCGCAACAGCTCGCACGGCTGCGCCATCCGGATGGGCACTCATTTGCATTGGTTGGCCCAGTAAGACATAGGATCCCCACTGAGGATGTGTCATAGGGTGGACCATGTTGAGTTCACGCATTTGTGGTTGATTCATGGCTTCCTCTACGCTAAGTACGGGGCCAGATGGGATCCCACGGGCGTTGAGTTGTTCAATAAGCGAAGCACTTTCCCACTGACGTGTCGCCGCATTGATGACCGCCATCAGCCCATGACGATATTGGTGACGGGCTCTCACATCCCGATACTCGGGTTGCTGATCCAGTGGTCCCAATGACAACACCTCACACAACACACGGAACTTATCGTCTTCTGCGGCCGCTAGGGTGATCGTTCCATCCTGAGTATGTACTACGCCCGTCGGCATCAATGTTGGGTGGTCGTTGCCCACACGTTCAGGTTCCTGTCCATCATGGAGCCAACGCGCAACCTGAAAATCCATCATAGCCAAGGTGGATTCAAGTAGTGACGTCGTGACCCACTGACCCTGTTGAGTGCGTTGCCGCTCATACAAGGCCATCAAGACGACGATCGCCAAATTCATACCGGCACTGACGTCCGCCATCGCAACCCCAGTTCGTAGCGGCCCTGACGTATCAGTTCCCGTCACTGACATCAGCCCTGACATACCTTGAATGATTTGGTCAACGGCTGGTCGTGTCGCTAGAGGTCCTTGCTGGCCGAAGCCACTGATACTGCCACAGATGATGGTTGGGTTCAGAGCCTTAAGCGAGGCATAGTCCACTCCAAGACGAAACTTAACTTCAGGACGGAAGTTTTCCAAAACAATATCCGCCTTGGCGACCAAACGCTTGAGGATCGCCTGACCATCGGAAGATTTAAGGTCGACCGATAGGCTCCGCTTGTTGCGGTGTAAGTTTTGATAGTCGAAGCCCTCTCTCGGTCCCCCCATGCTGTCACCTAGGTCGGTCGGTTCTTCGATTTTGATCACTGTAGCACCCCAGTCAGCAAGCAGACGCGAAGTAACAGGGCCAGCGCGATGGCGCGTGAGATCAATGACCGTCAGATCAGCCATTGGTAATGCGTTCATAATACGTATCCTTTTCCAATCCTCTATAAGGGGTAGACCAACGAATCGGTGATGACATCTGGTTCGCAAATCACCAACCGTTCCGTGAACCTAGCGTCTTGATCGTCCAAACGCAGCTTGTCATGTGTCGTTACCGTGACCAACAGGCGTGCTTCATCGTGATTGAGGCTCTCATGCACGGATAAACTAGTGTCAACCGAGACCCACATTACACCACCTTCACGTCGGATGTCCGTGATGTGAATGTAGGACAGAGCGTGCTGTTGGCGGCGTTGACGAAAATAAATTGAGCTCAGTAGAGCACAAGCACGGTCATGAGCCATGCCCTGATTGTCGCAACGAACAAAACATAGGGGCCAACCCCGCTGAAGATTTTCCCGTGACGTGATGCGATAAGAAACGTTAGGGTCAAGCATGTCGACCCACTCCATTAAATGCTGCTGCTCTAAGGCCCGGTGATACTGGGCATAAAACGCGTTCACACGTTGCTGTACTATCGGTTCAATAGATTTAAGATCCACACGCTATCCCTTTCTGGTAATACCGATAGAAGGCACGGATCGCCGACTCGGTCATCATATGCGGTTCACTGGACTCTCCCTGACTCGCCTCCAAAACGATATTTGAATCTGGACTGGCATGAGCCCCAGCTTGCGTGACCGCCAAGATTTCATTGTCGTCAATAGTCACTAATCCGGCAGGCCCCAGCAGATTGGCTTGACGTAAGCGCCGCTCGGTCAAGGTCTGAGGCTCGTCAGCATAACCGAAGAAAGTCCACTCTTTGATACACGTATCAGGGCCGTCTGGGATCACATGACGCATCGCCAAACAATTGAGTTGCTGGAGTAAAATAAGGTTGGGGAAAATTGTCATGATCGCCCCCGTACCATGCTCAAACTCCCGTTCGTGGTCAATAAGTTCCGGAGCCTTCAATCGAACACTCGGAGCGGCCTTTAATTGTTCTTGAGCTTTGAAAGATGCCGTACTAACCAGCACACTATGGGCACCACTCTCACAAACTTCGACATGGGTTTCCTGATCGGATCGCCAAATACCGAAATTCTTAAAAAAAGAGTGCAATAATGCCGCATGAAACGGGTCCTTTACATTCTCTACTTGTAGTTTCCAGTTACAGTTAACTCGATGACGCATTTTGCCTAGTACTTTGAGAGGGCGGCCACTACACACTCGGTCAAAATAAGCCAACATATTTGGATCCAAGTAGCGTTCGAAATCGGGCAATGAAAACGAATGACTGGCGAAGATCACGCCATGGCGCACCGTTACATTGAGCCGAGTCATACCATGCTCATGGGGATCAAAGGTGTCGGCCATCCCACCTCGACCATTGATACCATTTTTAAAAGGTATGCCTCTTAGCTCTCCCTTGAGATTGAAGGCCCACTCATGATACGGACATACGAACACCTTGGTATTACCGTGAGCGTTATGACACATCTTAGCCCCGCGATGAGGACATCGGTTAATCAAAACTTGGATAGTGTCCTCGCGATCGCGAACCACTATCACTGGCGTATCTCCAACAAAAGTTTGCCGATAGTCCCCGACATTGGGTAACTCTGCTTCCAGTCCGACATAGTTCCACGTGTCACCTTGGAATAGGCACTTTTGTTCTTGTTGATATTGCTCGGCACTCGTATAGACGTAAGAGGGCACCCGTCGGGTGCCTTCCTTAGGCCAAGGTTTCATCGTGACGCTCCTGAGACGGCTCGGCTTCTTGGCGCGCGTTGTTGGCGTAAACCGTCAAATCGGCGATGCGTGACATCACTGTCATTAGCATTGCCCAGCCTTTGTTCTGGATGTCAAACAGAGCTTGTCCATCATCGACGTCGACTGTTTCGATGAACTCATACCCCATACGAACATGTTCATCATCCAATACGCTGTGCAGATCGAAATGAGCGTGGGTCGAAGAATCAGCAAGAGCGGGCTTAACATGTTGATAAAAGAACACAGCCGAAGCCTCAACTACCAAATGAACCAAGACCACTTTTTCCAGTTCACTCGCGGTATGCATCTGACTGACAAACCAGTTACTGGCGGCTTCCAGCACTGGATCAAAGACTTCTGCAAAGTCGTCACGGTTAGCTTTCAATTGGCGATTGTGACCCAGTTCATCTTCCAAATGTGACATCGTCATGTGCTCAAAGGTTTTTTCCGTCATTGTCGAAGCACGGGCAATAACCATTCGCTGAAAGTGATCAGACCAAACTTGAAAGCAGTCAAGGAACTTAGCTTTGGTTTGAGGGTGATCAAGCAGCCCTCGATTGACCAGCGCAAACAGCTTATGCTTGTCAAAACGTTCCATATAAGCTTCGTTGCGTGTAATCAACTGTGCGCCAACAGTCCCAGACAAAAATTTTTCGACTTGCTCAGGCAAAAATGTCGCCCAAGGGTCGGAGTAATCTTCATACAAACCGCGGCTATCAAACTGTAAGGATAAACCCCAGAACCCATTCGGCTCAGCTCCTTTAAATCCGTGCAAGCGTCCCGGTGGCACCAGTAAGGCATCGCCAGCCGCCATATCAGCTTCAACATCGCCAGTTGTTCTCGCACCACCTTCACACATCAAGATCATCGATTCGACCGGATGAATGTGGGGTTCAAGCTCTTCGCCCGCTTCTAGGCGTACCCAAGCCATGGAGACTCGGTTGTCATCCGGCAAGAAATCGAGCAAATGGGGTTGCTTCATAAAATCTTTGACATGTCCTAACCAATGCTCGACGCCGTCTACTTCAATGGTACGAATCGAAGGAATATCGTCGCGCTTGACCAGGGTTACTTCCGTGAGTTTTTTCATAATGGCTTCTTAGTTTTTATTAGGTTGATGAAGAAAATAATTCTCCACATATACACACTGTTGATATGCAACATCATTAACAGGTGGGCAAGCTTATTGATCCGGTTAAATGAAAACAACAATTTATTTATCAGTCATTTAGATCTGTGAAGATCATTATATAAATTTACAAAATTTACATTTTGTTGCATTTAGTTTCATTTAGTTTCTTTTTTGAAACCTAGTTAAAGCGCTTTACTTAAATGATGGGAAGCATGGCATCAATGCGCAGAAGTGTTTGATAGAGCAACCAAAATCACCTGAACGAGAGGCATGGGAATGCCATAGGAGGTGCTCGCCTCGAAAGAGGCTCATCATACGTAAAGGTTTCATTTCGGGTATTGAGAGGGGTTTCTTCTTACAAGTTTTGTCACTGATTTACTGGGAATGAATGTGGATGGATTACCGGTCAACGGGAGACGTTAGCGTTTTGGCGACGGCTCTTCAAATGCGACTGGCTGGGGTCGACATTATTATTTTAAAAACACTGAGGTTTATTTGATGGTCAATTGGATGCAAGCGCACCCTCTGTTTGAACAGTTTGTGTTAGGCGTACTGCTGGTTTATTTTACGCCCTACTGCGAATGATCGGTCGTCGCGCCCTATTGTCGGTTGCGGAGAAGAAGCAGGTCACGATGGCACGTACACAGTTCGTGGTTAAAGTGTTTAATGTGTCAACGTTCAGTGTATTTGCTGCGCTGTTCGTGCTGTTACTAGGCATTGGCTACGGTGATATTTCATTGTTCCTTTCTTCGCTGTTTGCGGTACTTGGGGTTGCCTTATTCGCGCAATGGTCAATTCTCAGCAATATCTCTGCGAGTGTGTTGATATTTTTCGTGTTTCCTTATCGGATTGGCGATCGGGTCAAAGTATGTGAAAAGGACGAGGACATCAGTGGGGTAATCATCGACATCACCATGTTTCATCTACTGCTGCGCCATGAAAGTGGCAACATCATCACCTACCCCAATACCTTGCTACTGCACAAAGGCGTAATAAAGGTAATAGCGCCTTCGTCGCCATCACCCATCGACAAGTAATCACTCTTTGTCGAAACTATCAACGACGATGGCCCCCATAGAGGCTGGCATAGTGATAACGATGACCCGCTTGAAAGCAACCCAAGGCTGTTCAAGTACGGGCAGCTTGTCTAAACAATACAATACCAAGGCGACAACACACGCTGCCATCACATAAGCAGTGACAATGCGAAAAACAAACACCGCACGTCGCTGCGATATGTCCCTTTGAAACACACTTTCGTAAGTGTAGAGCGCCAAAAACACCATGGAGAGAGCGAACAGCCACCACAGCTTGACACTAGGTAAGGTTTCGCCCAAACGCCATGCTTCTTCTGAAAAGGCGATCGGGACAGCAAGGGCAAAAGCACCAACAAATATTTGGCTAGCGTCTTGCGCATTAAAGTTTAGGCTCACATTTCGCTCCTTTGGGGCGTTCACACACCCAATGATATAAAGGGGTTGTCTATTCCGGTTTTACGCGACATCAGCAGTCAAGGCTGATGTTCGACAGTCACTCAGCTTGTTTTTGCACAGGCTGATTAGGTTATACTAGCGTGTCAGAACAATAGGCGACCGACAACCGGTTCGTTATATACCGACCGGGTACCTCGACAGTGAAGTTAACGCATTTCAAACATCAAATCCGCCGTGGACCGGACTACCGACATGGCGAACCTGCAACGTTTCAGGACATCCAACACACCTTTGAGATGGGCAACCTACGAGTTGGCCGTTGGGTGACACAAGAAGAAAAAGCGCTTGCGGCCAATCTTATCTACGACTCTCTGGCGGACTTGGCCTATCTACTCGCCCTTCCCCCCATGCCATTGGCCTGCGCGGTACGTTGAACTTCGCCTTTGGCACTGGCGGACGTCAGGGGGTGCAAGCCCACTACGATCCTTACCGACGTGAGCTTGCCTTAGCCAAGAATGCCGGCGCGGGCGCGTTAGCGCATGAATTTTGGCACGCCTTCGACCATTATATTGCGGACAAGGCCTTTAACATTGATACATCAAAGTCGCACCCGAAGTTTGCCAGTGACTGTTGGCTCGAAGACCAACCACCGATCGCACACCCCCTCAATGACAGACTGATGGCTCTGTTCTCCATCACCATGCTGAGTGAAGACACCCTCGACAAACACGACTATGTCACACGAAGTGTTCACGCTGATCGCGCATTAGCCCAACGGTATTTTTCTGCGCCTACTGAGATGATGGCCCGTGCGTTTGAGTCGGCGATTGAATCGTGTGCTGAAATTAACAATGCCTACCTAGTGGCTGGAACCACCAATAAGGATGTGCTGCCCGTGTATCCTGACTTCAGACATCGTCAGACTATCTATCAGGGATTACAAGCCTATTTTACGCAACTCGGGGGGCGCTCAGCCGCTGACCATATTGCGCTGAGAGTATAAACGTCTCAGTGAGGCGCCAGCAAAAAGGGACGAGATTGGTCTAACCATCCGATTTGCCCGCTATTGTGGGTTTGGTGCATAAAACCGGTAGTAAGCCAATACGTTACTGAGCAAAAACAAGACTGCTATCACCACAGTATTTTGAGACATATCCAGATAATCGTGACGACACCAAACTGTGACCAATCTGGCTATTTGAGAGAGCTCGAGGATACTGCTCTTCTGCGTAGTTATTGATCGCGCACGCCCATCTCTCTCACATAAAGTGAACCCGATCAGGGCACATTGGGGCCCCCTCTCGCCTTTCGTGATTAACGCTTAAATTATGAACAAAAAACACACAAATTGATTGGTATTCATGCAAAATAAGAAACATGTTGAACACAAAGACACGCCCCCTGTCTCTTAAGTTCATAACCTCTGCAACCATAACAAACCCTGTGCCAGCGCGTTTCGGCGAAGTGGCCTGAGGATAATATGCAGCGTGTTCGACAGCCTATATCCAATAACTTTATGAATGAGAGAACTATGAAAAAAACAACCTTTATAGCACTGGCTGTGAGCTCAGGTCTTGCTCTCAGCACAGTGACCCATGCTGCCACCCCAAAAACTGCTTTTGTTCACCTGTTCGAATGGGGCTGGGAAGACATCGCCACAGAATGTGAAACCTTTCTTGGGCCAAAAGGGTTCGCGGCGGTGCAAGTGTCACCACCGAACACAACGCTATCAGGCAACCAATGGTGGACACGTTATCAGCCAGTCAGTTATGCGTTCAACAGCCGAAGCGGCGACCGTGCCCAGTTTCAAAGCATGGTTCAGCGCTGCAAAGCGGCTGGTGTCGATATCTATCTAGATGCCGTGATTAACCATATGGCGGCTTGGAACCGCTCGTTTCCGGATGTACCCTACAGCAGTAACGACTTCCATACTTGTACCGGTAGCGATATTGACTACAGCAACCGCTGGCAAGTGCAAAACTGTGATTTGGTCGGTCTCAATGATTTGAAAACGGAGTCGGAATATGTCCGCCAAAAGATAGCCGACTACATGAATGACGCCATTAGTATGGGGGTCGCGGGTTTTCGTATTGATGCGGCCAAACATATCCCTGCCAGCGATATTGAGGCAATAAAGAACAAGCTCAACGGCAATCCCTATCTATTTCAAGAAGTTATTGGAGCCGCCTCCGAGCCAGTTAAACCATCCGAGTACGCGCACATTGGTCAGGTGACCGAATTTGATTTTGCACGACGCGTTGGGCCAGCATTTAGAAATAGCAACATCGCGAGCCTTCGTCATATCGGACAACAGCTCGAGCTATCAAGTGATACTGCCGTCACCTTCGTGACCAACCACGATGAAGAAAGACACAACCCTAATGGTCCTATCTGGCATGGTGTATCAGGCAATGGGTATTACTTAGCCAATATCTTCACACTGGCTTACCCCTATGGTTATCCGAAAGTGATGTCGGGCTACTTCTTTGGAGGAGATTTTGATGCAGGCCCACCAAGTCAGGGGGTGCATAGCGGTGATGCTTGTGGTTTCAACGGCGGAAGTTGGGTCTGTGAACACCAATGGCGAGGTATCGCCAACATGGTCGCATTTCGAAACCACACAGCGGCAGAATGGAAAGTGACCGATTGGTGGCAAAACGGCAACGACCAGATTGCCTTTGGGCGTGGAGGTCTTGGCTACGTGGTGATCAACAAACGCCATGACAGCCCTCTGTCTCAACGTTTGTACACTGGCCTCCCTGACAATGTCTACTGCAACATCATTGATGCGGACTACAACCAACAGACTGGACAGTGTTTAGGTGCACCAGATGCGAAAGGGCCAACAACGATAACCGTCAGCGGTGGCTATGCAGACTTCTCAGTTGCTGGCGATCACGCTGCTGCTCTTCATGTAGGCGCAGTGGTAGGAAATACCTGTACAGACTGTGATCCGGACACAGACCCCGATCCCGTTACTGAGCAGGAGATCTGTTTTGATAACGCCCAACACTTTGCGTCGCCAACGCTTTACTATTGGAATGTCAGCGCAGACTCGACTATCGACAACGCAACATGGCCAGGAGTTGTGATGCAGCGTAAAAACGGCGTGTATTGCCACGACTTCGGTCAACCCATCAGTCGTGCTCAGGTTATCTTTAGTGATCAGGGGGCGCAACAAACGGACGATCTGACAGCATCTCAAGGAGCATTCTGCTATGCTTCCGGCAGCTGGGTATCGCTCAGTCAGTGTAGCCAAGCTGGCAATGATGTGTGGTATTTTCGTGGCACTCCCAACCAATGGGGCCTCACTCAATTAAGCTACGATGCCGCCACCCAGAAGTATGTCACGATCCAGTCATTCAGTGGAGAGGAGAGTCCGGCCCGTTTTAAAATTGATAACGGTAGTTGGACAGACGCATACCCTAGCACTGATTACCTTGTCAGCGATCACACCTCCTACCGGATTTCATTCGATAGCGACACCAAAGTGATCACCGTCACCGAGCAGAACTGATCCACAACTGGGCTTCCGTTTACCAACAAACGGAAGCCTTTGTTGGTTATATGACAACTGGCCAGTTTCACTGTTACTCACGAGTCAAATCACGCAGTCAAGCTGACGACATGTACCAATCTAACAGGTGCAATGGTACCCTATGCTTTCGTCATCACGCGGACAGCACTAACTTGCCATGAACACCAGAACCGTGATCCCTAATGTTCAACTCAAGCTTGAACAACCTTGTCAAGCCATTGAGATTTCCGGTCAGCAAGAAGGCCCATTTCTTGAGCCTCATCGCCACGACTACTGGGAACTAGTGTGGTGCCAAGAAAACCAAGGCACACAGAGTATCGATTTCATTGAGTATGATAATCGTCGCCACCGTTTCTTCACCATAGCACCGGGACAGGTACACTTCTCTGAATCTATGGGCAACAACGTCCGTTTGCTCGTGTTTGCATCGGGTTTAATCGACAACCAATCGCGCGGCACTCACTTGATCGACCAAGTGTTTAGACCCCATAGTGGCCAGCCTCCTTATATTGATTGCCACGAAGAAGCCCTTATCTATTTGTCGCCGTTGTTCCATATGTTGAAAGAAGAGTGTAAACGCGACCAAGAGTTAATTGATCTGGGGTTGATCAGTGCCCTTATCGAAGGTTTTTTACGCTATTTACTGCGCTACGCCAGTTTCAAAAACGAGCAAGGAAAACTTCGCGATCCGAGGATTAATCAATTATTCGCTCTCATCGAACAACACTATCGAACGGAGAAAAAGTGCGCATTTTATGCCGATAAAATGGCTCTTACTAGTAAACGTCTCAACGAGCTCCTCAAAGCTGAGCGAGGCAAAACTTTGACACAATTGATTCATGAGCGACTTATCCTTGAAGCTAACCGAGACTTGGCACATTCAACCAAGACCATCAAAACCATCGGCCTCGAATTGGGTTTTGAAGATCCAGCGTATTTTAGCCGCTTCTATCGTAAACAGAGGAAGGAGTCACCGGCCAAATTTAGACTAAGATGTTCAAATAATACAACATAAAAGGCGTATCGTCCCTTACCTGAATAAGAAGATGTACTGATAATACCCGTCCACGTATCCAACATTCTCGGGCACTTTGTACATTATGACCATTGATCTAAAAACGAACCCAGTTTCCACATCTTTCTATCAGTACCTCTGGCCAGCTCTCGCTGGCATGTTAATAAAGTCTCTGTTCATCATGGGCGATGCACTCGTGATCGGTATAGGGGTCGGAGCGGATGGATTGGGCGCGATCGCTCTCATAACCCCTCCTTTCGCACTGTTTACCGCCATTGCAATGATGGTTGGCATCGGTGGCGCAGCCAACATGTCGATCGAACAAGGCGCAGGTAAGACACAATCCCAGCAAATCTGGTTTAACCAATCCCTATTGCTGGTTATCTGGCTCTCTGGCATTGCTGTGATTGGCGCCATGATCTGGCTAGACGAACTGATTGCTCTCACTGGTGCATCGGGTCATATCGCGTACTTGGCCCATGAATATATGTCCGCCATGCTACCGTTTTTTGTGGTCTACTCACTGGCTTGGGTGTTATCGAGTTTTGTCCGCAATGATACTAACCCCAAGTTGGCGACCTACGCTTTGGCGCTTGGAGCCATCGTCAATTTGATTCTCGATTACCTGTTTATCATCCCAATGAATATGGGTATGAAAGGCGCCGCTTATGGCACCGCCATTGCTCAAACTCTGATCGTCTTCATTCTTCTTAGTCACTTCGTGCGACAACAAGGAACGCTAAAGCTTAACCTGCAAGGCATAGGAATCAGTAGAGCAAAAGCGATTATCAGTCTTGGTACTCCGACATTCTTTATAGAAGTGACTACCGCCATGACCATAGTGTTGTTTAACTACGTCCTGCTCACCCAATTTAGCGAACGTCATATCATCGCCTACGGCTTAACGACCAATATCGGTGTGTTCGCTCTGTTTACGATGGTGGGGATTGCTCAAGCTTGTCAGCCTATCATTAGCTTTAATCACGGCGCGAATCGTCCTGATCGCCTTCATGACATTTTGCTATTAGGAGGCAAAACTGCGATCGGAAGTGGTACTCTATTTTTGTTAGGTATCTGGCTGTTCGCTCCTGTGATTGCGTCGTTTTATTTAGGCAGCACAAACGACTTACTTCCTCTTGCAACTAAATCCCTTACATTCTACTTCTTCGGCGTCCCACTCATGGGGCTGAATATGGTTATCGCCAATCTGTTCCAAGCCACTGCAAGGCCTAAACAGGCAACACTGATCTCGTTAAGCCGAGGCTTCGTATTTGTGCTGCTCGGCGTTTTCCTGCTGCCCGTGGTATTTCCTCACGATGGCATATGGGCTAGCGTTCTGTTTGCTGAATCTATCACCGCTGTGGTCAGCCTATCCTTGTTATTCAAGTATTATCCGAATAGACGATGGTTTAATCGCTATATGCATAGGTAACACGGTCGAGTTGGTTATTTTCATTCCGTGCGTCATCGGGAAGACGTTGCTAAGCCTCGGCCAAATCGCAAGCTCTTAGATACCTTGCGTCGCCATGAACTGCACGCTTGTAGTGAAAAAATCCATTGCGTCACCATTTTTTGGGGACATTACTTTAATTTTATACATTTATTATGAAGGGGATTTAATAATATAACTAATTGAAACACATGGACAAATTAATTATCACCGCCGCAGTTAACGGCGGTATAACCCCAAGAAGTAAGCAACCCGCTATTCCACACACCCCGAAGGAGATTGCTGACGCTGTCGTGCAATGCAGCCAAGCGGGGGCAAGTGTGGCACACATTCACGCTCGGGATGACGCCGGCCGGCCCAGCTACGACCAATCGGTGTGGCGCGAAATCATAGAACGCATCCGCGAGCGTTCTGACATCCTTCTCAACCTTAGTACGTCGGGCTTAAACCTACCCCAAGATAGACCGGAAGAAGATGCTTGGAACCACCTCGAGTATCGTCCAGAAATCGCTTCTTTCAACTGCGGCTCGGTCAATCATGGTGATAAACCTTTCATTAATAGTCCCGCATTGGCAAAAAAACTCGCGCTAGCACTTAAAGCCCATCAGGTCACACCGGAGATTGAAATCTACCATTCTGGTGTCATCCACGAAGCTGTCACGCTCCAGCAACAAGGTTACCTTGGCGAGAAATTAATGTTTGCCTTTGCGATGGGTATTCACGGTGGGGTACGCCCAACCTGCAAAGATTTGCTTCATCTGGTGGATAGCCTGCCAGCCAACAGTCTTTGGTCAGCCATCGGCATCGGTCAAGCACAGCTGCCGCTCAACACCTATTCGATTTTACTCGGCGGTCATGTGCGTACTGGTCTCGAGGACAACATCTATTATCGAAAAGGTGAACTCGCCACCAGCAACGCCCAGTTAGTCGACCGTATTGTCCGGCTATCTCACGAACTGGGCAGAGATGTTGCCACCGTGGATGACGCCAAAACCCTACTAGGCCTCAGTAACACCCAAACCGCCCCTATCGCAGCGATGACAATTTAACCAAAAGACAAGGAATGACGATTGTGTTACCCCTTCAAACTGACATTCACCCGTATACACTGAGCACAGCAGGGGCACCGTTGAGTGACGATAACCCTGTTGTGATCCTTTTGCATGGTCGCCGACAAACCGAAGACGATATGGCGAACCTGATTGATAAATTAGCTCTGACGGAAGCGACGTACTACCTACCAAGTGCACCAGAGACTACTTGGTATCCACGTGGATTCACTCGCGATCTCAACGACAACCAACCTCTGTTGGATCAAGGATTAGAGGTCATCGATCAGATCCTTCAAGCCATACTCTCACAAGGGGTCAAAAGGCAGCGGATCTGGATCATAGGCTTTTCTCAAGGTGCATGCATGGCCGCCGAGTTCGTTCGACGCGCGTTGCAACCATTGGGCGGTGCCATTGTGTACACTGGTGGCCTGTTTGGTCCAGAGTGTCCTGTGGCCTCCGCTCCGAAGCCGGTATTTGAAGGCATGCCTATGCTGCTATCAGGTAGTCACACTGATACTTGGGTCCCCGCCGAACGCGTGACGCAAACGGCCACCTACTTTGGCCAACTCGGTGCACAGGTTCATCTTGAGATCGCGAGCGAACGCGCGCATCACGTCAGTCAAGCGGAAATCGAACTTGCCAGAGGCTTGATCACCGCGTGCTATGCGCCAGCAGATGAGGAGGTTGCCCATGTCTAATGCTTACCTGTGTGACTTCGTCAGAACCCCGATCGGTCGATATGCCGGCGCCTTATCCTCGATCCGAGCTGATGATCTCGCTGCGATTCCCTTAAAAGCACTCACTGAGCGTCATACCACGGTCGATTGGCGCCGTGTCGACGATGTTATTTTTAGGCTGTGCGAATCAAGCAGGCGAAGATAACCGTAATGTGGCACGGATGAGTTTACTGCTTGCCGGACTGGACACTGAAGTACCGGGCTCTACCGTCAACCGACTATGTGCCTCTGGGATGGAAGCAGTATCCACGGCCGCGAGGGCCATTAAATCGGGCGAAGCCAACCTTATCATTGCCGGAGGAGTCGAATCTATGTCACGCGCTCCTTACGTAATGGGAAAAACCGATGCTCCGTTCGCACGCAACGCTGAACTCTATGACACCACCATGGGTTGGCGTTTTATCAACGCTAAGCTAGAAGCGCAGTACGGCGCATGCACAATGCCAGAAACGGCAGAAAACCTTGCCATTAAATTTGGCATCAGCCGACACGAGCAGGATCTATTTGCTCGCTCAAGTCAGACCAAATACGCGGCGGCGCAAGAACGCGGCTTCTTCTGCAACGAAATCGTGCCAATCGAGGTACAGCGTCGGCGTCAAGATCCGTTAGTGGTCGATACTGATGAACATCCTAGGCTATCTACTCTCGAGACTTTAGCCAAACTTAAACCCGTCGTGCAGGCACATGGCACTGTTACGGCGGGCAACGCATCTGGCATTAACGATGGAGCCGCAGCACTCTTAATTGCCTCAGAGTCAGCACTGAGCGAACACCAATTGACGCCCAAGGCACGCATCGTCGCCACGGCCTGCGCGGGCGTAGAACCCAGCATAATGGGCTTTGGTCCAGCACCGGCGATAAAAAAGGTGTTGGAACTGACTCAACTATCTCTTGACCAAATGGATGTGATTGAGCTCAACGAAGCCTTTGCATCTCAAGTGATCTCCGTGGTCAAACATTTAGGCATTAGTCCTGAAGATCCACGCCTCAACCCCAATGGTGGCGCGATCGCACTCGGCCATCCTCTAGGCATGAGCGGGGCTCGGGTGATTGGAACGGCGATGAATCAGTTGGCCTCGCAAAAGGGAAGATATGCACTATGTAGTCTGTGTATCGGCGTCGGCCAAGGCATGGCCATGATCATCGAGCGCATCTGATTTTTGCTCTTATTCGGGCGACGTCATGGCCTTGGAGCCTTTCGTCGCCTTTCTCATTACCCACATTAAGGAGTCACCTCTGTGGAATCTTCCTCCAGCTCTACCCCTCAACTAGGGATCACCCAACGTCTTCGCCGTTTACGCACCACCCCGATCATGCGCACCATGGTTCGTGAACATGATGTACAACTGCGCGATTTAGTTTATCCACTCTTTATTGAAGAAAACCTCTCTTCTCCAGTGCCCATCACAGGCCTGCCAGGGTTAACAAGACTCCCTGAATCCAAGCTGGCCGATGAGATCAGGACACTGGATGCGTTGGGATCCGCTGCGTCATGCCATTTGGAGTCAGTCATCACAAAGATGACATCGGCAGCGACACTTGGCAGCGAGACGGCCTGCTCAGCCGTATGATTCGTACAATTAAGTCAGCATGCCCAGACATGATGGTGATTCCTGATATTTGTTTCTGTGAGTATACGACGCACGGACATTGTGGAGCCATCACCGATCAGGACGTGGACAATGACCAAACAGTGGCGAACCTAGTCAAGCAATGTGTTAATGCCGCAGAGGCTGGAGCCGATATGCTCGCTCCATCGTCAATGATGGATGGTCAGGTCGGGGCGATCCGTCGAGGTTTAGATGCCGCCGGGTTTAATAAGGTGGCGATCCTCGCGCACAGTGCGAAGTTTGCGTCGGCGTTTTATGGCCCATTTCGTCAAGCAGTGGAGTGTGAACTTCAGGGTGACCGACACACCTATCAACTCGACTATGCCAACGGACGTCAAGCTCTCAGTGAAGCCATTCTTGATGAGCAAGAAGGTGCTGACATCTTGATGGTGAAACCCGGCACCCCATACCTAGACGTCTTAGCTCAGTTGCGTTCTCAAACACGGCTTCCTCTGGCTGCCTATCAGGTCAGCGGAGAATACGCGGCCATTAAATGCTCATCACAAATGGGCGTCATCAACGAGCAGGAAGCGGTGTTGGAAACCCTAACCGGTTTTAAACGAGCTGGCGCTGATCTCATTGTCACTTACTTTGCCAAGCAGTTCGCGTTGTGGCAGCAAGCAGCACCAAGTACGATGCCAATAACGGAGTAAGGCATGAGCTTAAAAGATTACACCCTATGCGTGCTCATCATGGCAATTTGGGGGCTAAATTTTTCTGTCGTCAAACTGGGGTTGGAAGCTCTAGACCCCATGTTGTTGACCGCATTGCGCTTTACTTTGGCAGCGATCCCAGCGGTCTTTTTTTGTTAAGAAACCTGACGTCCACTGGGGATACCTCGCGGCCTATGGTCTGACATTTTCAGTTGGGGTTTGGGGGCTATCTACTTGGGCAATCGGTGAGGGCTTATCTCCAGGTATGGCCGCTTTACTGATCCAAACCAACGTAGTGTTCGGTTTGGGGCTAGGCTGGTGGTTACTCAAAGAGTCAGTCAGTCCTCAACGTTCAATAGGAGCAGTGATCGCCTTGTGCGGTCTTACGCTCAGTTTGACGGTGACTGACGGCTCTGTCACTTCAGCAGGTGTAGGGCTGATTTTGATCGCAGCCTTATGTTGGTCGTTATCAGGGGTAATACTCAAGCGATCCCAAACGAAACAGGTGTTCGCCTTCAGTGTGTGGTCGATGCTTTTTGCCCCTTTACCGCTGTGTTTCCTGTCTTATCTTCAGGTGGGCACGCAAGGGCTAACTACATTAATAGACCATATGACATTGTCTGGGGCCTTTTCCATTGTGTATCAGTCGTACTTCACCACCTTATTTGGCTACTGGATTTGGAATAAATTGGTGATGTCCTATCACCTATCACATGTTGCTCCATTTACACTTCTTGTGCCCCTGTTTGCCTTATTTGGTTCAAGTGTTTGGTTTGATGAGGTAATTACTACCCAAAAAGTGGTAAGCTGTAGCCTGATTGCCCTAGGGCTATTGATTGGCAGTCTCCCTGCCACCAAGTTCACCACGCTCGCTCAACGTCTGAGAAAAGCGTAGACCGACACGTACAACAAAGGAAGGTGCGTATTTTCACTCATCGCCAACCGTGCGTTCAGACCGCACGTCAGCTTATGGATCGTATTTGGAACGACAAAGTGACAGAGGCCGTGACCGACGTTATGACCTCCAACACTGTGATTGAAAGCCCGCTTCAACTGTCGGTCGGTTCCAGCTCTTTTTGTGAGACACTCAAAGTGTGGCAACGCGCCTTTCCGACGCTCGAATACAGGGAAGACCGGGTAACCACCTTCGACAACAACATCGTTATCGAATGGAGCGCCAAAGGCACACATTTAGGTGAATTTCTGGGCGTGTCCGCGACAGGCAAAGGACTGGTTTATCAGGGCCGCTCCCAATTGACGTTCGTCAATAATAAAGTCAGTCACTACGCGTCCGTTGTCGACACAAAAGGCCTGCTAAATCAGCTAATCGATGGCTATGCACCGAGCTCAGCATCGATAAAGTCAAACAAGGTGTCAGATGAATTGTATTCGATCATCCCGCAATTGCTTTCTCCATTCTTAACTCGCCGTCAAGTCGAGTGCCTGTCGCTCTCGACTCTGAGTTTGTCAGTCAAAGAAGTAGCGTCGACGCTGCACATCAAAGACAGTTCGGTGCAAACCCACCTCAAGCGCGCCTTCGAGTTGCTCAACGTCAGCAACAAAAAAATGTTTATGGCCTACATCTGTGAAAACAACACGATTGAACTGCTGATCCGAATGGGCCTCTACCTCAAACAAGCCGCCTAGTGCGTTCAAGGGTTCATTACCCTCTTACAAAACTAAGGAGTTAGAGCGAAACACACAAACCTGCAACAGCTCAAGTTGTCAGACGCAGCACGCCCATAACATTCGGCTTATCTATGCGTTAGACAATTTTTTTGAGGACACACTTAGCGTGATCATGAATCTGAGCCTGCTGCGATTCATATCGACTAGTGTCTTAGTGTTCAGAGCGCAAAGCCTTGATTTGACCGTAAAGCTCGTCCGCTTCTGCGGTCAGCCGCGAGTAGGTGCGAATATCTCCACGTCGTTGGGCTTGCATCGCTTGTTCAAGCAACATGGAATGACGTTTCTTGAGCTTTTTCATCGGATTACTTTTAAGAAATGAAAACATTGTGACCTTCTTTGGTGTATTTTTTTACTCTATACGCACCCTCTCATCATTTAGGTCAAATATCCCCTATATTAGACGACATACACATGGCAATAATTCACCGAGTTTTCAGCCACCACCCTCGGATTCGGCCCTACCACGTTCTATCCAAGTCTTCACTGTAGAGTAGAATCGCACGCTGATAGGCGCTAATCGCATCGCTGTTAGTGGTCGATACAAGCAGCTCTAGCAATAACTCAACGGCTTGTTTAGAGCGGCCGACATTGTACAAGCACATCGCGTAGAAAGGACGCACCTCAATGGCATCTGGGTACTCACTCAGCGTTTGTTCAAAATAGTTCAAAGCGCTGGCGTACTCCCCTAGACTTCGATAAGTACTGGCCAAGCCAAATAATGCATCTAGACGCTCACAACTGGACAACTGCCCCGCCAGCGACGCTAAGTAATGCTTAATAGCCTCTTGCTCTTTGCCTTCATTGTCATAGGACCACGCGATCTGCAGGTGCGCTTTGGCAGCGTAATCTTCATCAGTCAATAATGTCCCCAACAAGGTTCTGGACTCGCAGTAATTTTCGCTTTGGCGCAACTTAATCGCCTGATTAATGATATCTTCCATACATTCCTCTGGTATTCGCCCCGTTGCTAAGCGTTGTGTGTCCTCAATGAGTGTGAGTGCTCCTGTGTGTCACTTTACCTCGTTACACCAAGTGCCACCTATCAGCTGCTTTCGCTTTGGTGTGAAGGTATTGTCTCGAACATAGCGCCAAACACTGCACGCCGTCATCTAGCTCATAGTAGAAAGCAAGCCATCATCACAGCTTGGTTTATTCGCGCACCCTACTGATGCCCTAATGTGGACAGTTACAGACGTTTGTCAGGCCTTAAAACCTCCAACACGTCATCGACCAAACGTTTTCGGCTCGATTGCGGATAGTCAACGGGCGAAAATGGCATGGCCACTTGATCGTATATCGAGACCCACTGAAGCCAATCGCATCGCTCTTGTTCAGTGTATGTGTTTTTTTGACCATTGTTCGTTATACGAGTCAGCGCCGCCACGGCGACTTGTTTTTCAATCAGTTTGGCAACACTAGATGGTTGACGCACGCAAACCCCAAAAGTTCCTTGCAGGTGATGCTGCCAAGTGGAGGCGGCCATTGCCTGCAAGGTGTCCGAATCCTTCATCGCCTCTGCAAAGACTGTCCTAAAACCGACATTTGCGCTCGCCGTCTCTGCAAACGTCAACAAAAACTGACCACGAAGTTGGTCGGAAAGGTTGGGGATATTTTCATAATCTGGGAACTGCCGCCTATGGCGGTGATACCAGTCAATGACACACGGGGAAAAATACTCATCGCTGACGCAGCCGTATGCTGAATGTTGGCCAAACACTTGCGTATACACTGAGCCCTTTTCTACTTTATATGACCATGATGGGATCATACCGGATGCGATAAGCTGGGTGAGCATTTCTGCGCGGACACTGAGCCTCTCCGCCAGCTCACTGCGGCGAAGATAATGAGTGTTCAAATAGTCTTGTAAGGGGAGAGATTTCAAAGGCTTTATCCTGATTGTCGCCGCGTCGCCACCAGCGATGCGAGCGTGGTTGTACGGGCCAACTTGTACCGCCCGTTCGATCATCTTCGGCTCAGTATATCTATACAGCAAGACTTTACTTCGATGAGCATCGAACCGTGTATGTCTGTCCCCGTACTCTCAGGCTAAGCACGGGGACATTAGCCTCACTGATTGATTCAATAACGCTTATGATTTAGAACATCGTTCAACGCCCGATAGGATCGATGTACACCTTTTCACCGCACTTTCCTTGCCTAAATTTCCCCGGCTCGGCCATATGAAGCAACGCGGCCAGTTCGGTCTGCTTTTCAACCTCCAGCGGCAGAGCGATTTGAAGTTCTGTTAAATAAGAACGCTTGGCGTGAGAGCGGCACTGAAGCCTTAACTGCTGATCGGTGTTTTGGCCAAACGCCGTTTGCCATGCGACTCTAAGATCTTTGACCGCCACCTCTTCACCAATGTGAGTTCGCACGAAGCGGGCAAACGACGACGTATTCACCTGTTCAAGCAACGCCATAGACTGGTTGTAGTAGCCATCAGCATCCCAAACCGTCTGACAAGTACCATGGTTGTGCCACTCATGTCGTTGTAGACACGAACCGTATTTCGCGCTTGGCATCGCTTGACCCAGTCGGCGACGAACGTCTTCTGACAACTCAACAGGCGGGTAATCACAGAATGTCGGCGTATTCGGGTTCTTCTCGGGTTTACCTTGAACGTCACCACAATAGCCATACCACGGGCGTTTATTCTGCCCATTACATTTTGGGTGATTAGGCCACAGGCCATGAATAACAAAATTGCTAGCAAAATTAACGCTTTCATCGCGCACTTCGCATTCCGGTTTCTGCTTAGGATCGTAATTGGAGACGGTCTGGCAAAAACCCGGCTGCCAAGACACCGCAAACACATACGAAGTCGCTTTCCCTGGAGTGCGGCAAAAGGTGCTAAGAGCATCTTGTTCCTGAGGCTTGCGTGCTTGATAGGTCGCCTCACCGCAGGAGGCATTGACCCAACGTAGTTCAGGCTCAGCACCTGGAACCGTGATCCGTACCCAAGACAGAACTGGAGAATCAATCACCTCGTTGATCTGATAATGACGCTGGGCTTGGGTCATCCACTGACCAGGATTAGTCTGTTTGTTTTTACTTTGGTAGGCTGGGCAAGATTGGTTGGCTACAAAGGTACCGCTTGCCAGTTGGGGCGCGCCCGTCACTACCGGAGCCCACAATACACTCATCAGCAAGGCAATCAAAAGCCTGCAATACTGTACAAACCCTTTGTTAAAACGAATCATATTCTTTTTCCTTTGACGTTGACTATCGGTGATGGATTGACCGCTTTATAGTAATGCATACAAACGCATAGGTTCGGAACCTTTGTAGGTTATTCTGCTATGATTGCTCGTTCCCAAACTGCTTTGGGTGGCAGTCATCATGGTCTAACGGATCTAACTTTTAGTTGATTGCATTGTGTTTTTCACCTTTAATTTTAAAAGTCCCCTCAGTTTCTTACTAAGAGGACAAACACAATACGAAGCTGACGCATCATCAAAATGCCGCGGGTTGCGATTCCGACTTGAAATATGTGTGCTGTTTATTTGGCTAAATCTATCCACTGTCCCTGAGTAAGTTGACCTAAATTCTGTGGATTCAGCTTAAACACTGAACTGGGTGTTCCTGCTGCTGCCCAGATTTCGGAGTACTGATTTAGGTCTTGGTCTAAAATGGTGTGGACTGATGAATTGTGAGCGACGGGCGGTACTCCGCCTATAGCGTAACCCACTTTGTCACGTACAAAAGAAGCGTCGGCTTTGGTAAGAGTTATCCCCGTCGCTTGTTTGACTTTGTCAGCGCAAACCATGTTAGAGCCAGAGGCAACAACGAGCACAGGCTCACCTGTTTCTCCATGCTTAAAGATTAACGACTTGGCTATTTGGGAAACTGTACACCCGATAGATTCAGCAGCATCCGATGCTGTACGTGTAGAATTAGGCATCTCCTGCACGACAAAATCTTGGCCGTTTTGAGATAAAAACTCTTGTACTTTCATTGACGAAGACTTCAGTTCCTTTGACATATACTCTCCTTAGTTTCGCTGACTGGACGATAAACATACCGCACTATTGAAGGGTGAGCAACGCAAGATCAATACCGCCGCACACCATCTTAAACGTTAAAACGAATGGATAAAAAATATGCCATGCATTGCATTTTTCTCTTGACGAATTTGTTAGCCATATTGACTGAAGTTTACCGATTCCTCCAATAAGTTTGTTAGAGGCAAAAACAACGGCTCAGGGAGTTGGTCCAGCTCAAACCATTGCCACTGCTTACATTTATCCGGCTCCATAACCTCTGGCTCTCCACTAGAACAAGAAGCTACCACGAACAATGTTACGTAGTGCTTACCTTCTTTTGCAAAAACATCATTGGTGAAACCTAGTTTGTTAAACGAGTCGACAGATAAACCTGTTTCTTCGAGTGTTTCACGCTTTGCGCATTCTTCAATACTTTCCCCCAGCTCAAGATGCCCGCCGGGTGTCGCCCATGTATGAGCACCGTGAGAACCAATACGCTCCCCGAGTAAAACACGTCCTTCCCTCAGAATGACCGCAGCGACACCTACTCGTACTTCCTTATTCAAACTTTACTCCTTTTTGAAAACCTTTTATTCAATGTCACTAAGTAACAAATCCTAGACATCCACTCTCGTATTAGTCACCAAATGTGGTAGATGTCTGTTTTAGTCGCAGAATATAAACGACCGCGAAAAAAAACGACAATTTAGCGAAGAAGATAGCGATGTTAAGTTGATTCTCTTCGCCAAGTGACAGTGTGAACGCGATAGAAACCTTACACCAATACTCCACATGCTGCATATCATGTTGGAAAAGGCGAATTGATTGCTTGTGTTATGCTACCTTGTCGCCATTGGATGATTGGGGTTTAATTGAAGAAGATCCCATAGGTTTCCATACAAATCTTCGAATACAGCGACCGTGCCATAGTCCTGTTCAGCTGGCTCTCGAACAAATTTAATACCTATCGCTTTCATACGTTCAAAGTCACGCCAGAAATCATCAGTATTGAGGAACAGAAAGACTCGACCGCCGGTTTGATTACCAATGAAGTCATGTTGATCTGGTTTAGAGGCTTTAGCCAGTAACAAGGTAACACCATGAGAGTTTGGTGGTGCGACAACCACCCAACGTTTGTCTTGTTCAGGTTGATAAGTGTCTTCAATAAGCTCAAATTTGAGTTTGTTTACGTAAAAATCAATCGCCTCATCATAGTCTTTCACCACTAAAGCGACATGGACAATGCTCTGTTTCATCGTATTCCTTCGTTAAAGATGTCGACCGGCAGCATACCACAAACGTAAACATCCCTGCTTAAACACTGGCTAACGTTAGGAGTACCCTGCCGAGCGTTGTAAGCTGCTCTAAATTTCATAGTCGTTCTCTAGTCTTTACACCACACACTTCGGACACCAACACGAGAAAAACCAACCGCTTTACAATTCTTACTGCTCGTGCTGTTTGGCATGACATCCGTTAAAAGCACCTTTACACCCAGAGAGATGGCATCTGAGATTCTCGCTCTCAGCAAAGCGGTTTGACAGCCATTTGAACGAGAGTTCTCTTGTGTATACGCATTGGCTAATATTGCAAATTCATTGTCGATAAAGCTCGTTGCCCACGCACACGGCTCGCCATTTATTTTTGCAACATAACAACGAAAGGTATCTGTGCAGTAAAGCGAACGTTTCTTCTGCCAAATTGCATCTGAGCACTCTAGACCTGACGTTTTGAGTAAAGCTAGAAACGCATCGGCATTATCTTGTGTCCATCGCTCAACCGTTATCTCGTCAGATGCTTCTGCAATCGCTACGTAATTTACTGCTCTTAGTTCGAGAAATTCATGCTCATAAGCTGGCACGAACTCATGGCTTGATAACCACGCCTGCAATTCATGGGTTTTGGCCTGTGGCTCGATAGAGATTTCTGGAGAAAAGCTATGCTGATACAAACTCAAATGGCTTTCTAAGCCTTCTTTAGAGACAACATCATGAATGATGATCTGGTTGTCATACTTACGTGTTTTGTCTACAAAAACTGAACACCCTAGAGACTCAGCCGTAAAAAGCTCACTTTCTAAATCTGTGGAAAGAGTTCGCTGATTATTAAATTGAAAATAAGAGCCATATACATCTTTGACGCTGTTATCTTGCATCGTTACCTCGATATTGAATGACGTTTAACGCTCTGCTAAGGGTGAGCTACGCCTTATAAAAACACAACGCGGTGCGATTCATTCTTAAACTTGTTACGCGCGTTGTACCGAACGCACGGGTACCCAACCAATCTCTCCCGTTGACCTCGAAACGCGATACCACTCATTGAGCTCATACAGCACTGACAAGCTTTCGCCAATGACGGTGTTAAGCTCCACGTTATCATAATCTTGAAGCAAAATACCTTCAGAGCTGCCTTGCCTCTTTTCGATATATTGAACTGGCGCCCAGCCCTGCTCTCCTTTATTACTCGTGATAAAGATCCAGTTAGGAAATTCATCATCAATTGCACCCAGAGAGACTTTATCTCCTTGCTTCAAGTAAAACGGATCAGGGTATTCTGATACATGCTTTTCAATGGTCACTACTTCCATGATTTCTCCATAGTCTCCTACTTTCTTATTCTGCCACTTAAACATTTCACCTTAGAATAAAAGGAGTTCACCAAACGGCCTAAAATCTTTTAATTCACTGTATTTATTATTTTTTAAAGAAGAAACAATGACAACGCGCCCATTGATAGCGCTTACTATAGTTTTTTTTCACTGACGGTTACTGTGTGCTGCAACAAAGCACACCCCAATAAAATCAGAGGAACGTTAGTGGTAACCGGATTAAAGGCCGCCATTAGACTGAAAGGGGCCACAACTGACGCGAAAACCAACAGCCCAATCAAACCAACCAGATTAAGCACTTGAATGAATGTAATCCGATAAAACAGAATAAACGCCAGCCCAAAGATGACCTCGCCAACCCCTGCGGCTTTAATCAACATATAGGTATGCTCATCGGAAAAACCTAAGCTACCCGTCATTGTTTGCTCTAATGGTGCAACTTGTAATAGTTTTGGAAACAATCCATGGTAAATCCACGTCAGTCCAATGACATAACGAGCTGATTGGATGATATTCAGCACACTAATGCCTCCGGCAACTTACGACACTGCATTATTACGACTCCTCTTATAATTTCCATATAAAACAACCAGTAGATATACATCACCCATTCTAAACAGATGAATTTCGCCAAAAACATAACTGATGGGTTTGGTTTAATAGATCATGCCAACTGTGAACAGTCCGCTAGGAGAAACGCCTGTATTTAAAGCCAAACCAGCCCAGTGTATGGTTTCGTTGTTAGGGATTTCAGCCTACTTTCAAGCGAACCTGAGTGTATCTCCAATTTGTTACCGTCAGGGTCCAAAATGTAGAGTGACTGTCCTTCACTTTTATTCTCTTTCCATACTTCCACCCCCGATGAAACGACACGCTTCGCAAAGGTTTCAAATTGTTCAGATGCAATATCGAAAGCGATATGGGTATAGTCAGTTTTTGCGCAGGGCGCATCAAGAGAAAGACAAAACCAGAGCTCGCCTACAGATAAGTAAGCCCCCTTATCCCATTTTGCATGAGCAGTGAAACCTAAAGTCTCTCTATAAAACTTAAGAGAGGACTCCAAATCACTCACTGCAATGGTGATATGATTTAATCCTAAAATCACCGCTTCCTCCATAAAACCCAACAATGGAATGAAAAGTGCCAAGCGTTACGAATCTCTGTTGTGCGGTTTGCTGGAGGACACCTTCACCAAACCTATTGTTCATTTGCATGGTCTAGCTTCATCAACTTCAATCCAGATAATTTCCCTGCTCTTATAAATCGACGAAGAACTTCTGACTTACATATAAATCCACAGTATTCATCTGAGCCTTGATCCCAAAGCACCACTTGATAACCTCTTTCTTGCAGCCAACGATCATAAACCACTAATAAACTCCATACAGACGCACCTTCGACTGAGACATTAATATGAAATTTATCTTCCATGCTATAAGTCTTCGTCATTGCGTTAGCTTGGGCCTCTACCTCGTCAGTATCACACCAATCAATACGGAACATTAACCAGTATTTACTCTCATCAACTTCCCCAAGAGTAGACAAAAGCTTTTCATCAAAATGCTCACTCTTGCTTTGATCAAAGAAATCCAACACTTTAGCTTTATCATCACTAGGCAAAGGCGCAATAATAGCGGAAAGAAGCCATTTCTTTTCCTTTAATATATAACTACCAGCCAGCGTCAATAGCACTACTATGGCAATGAATAATTTCGCTATAAAAACCATTTAGACTCCCAAAAGGTGAAATTGGCCCTTTCATCTAACAGCCAAATCACACCATAAATCCAGTAAATTCTAAATTCCAATAAATTCCAATAAATTCAAATAAATTCTAAATTCAGGACACACGCTAATTCTAAATTCAGGACATAAATTCAGGACACACACCAAAAGAGCTTGCAGCACGTAAACCTAAAAAATCGTGATCGCTGCCTGCATAAGAAAGGTGTTGGTGATCTTAAACTCGATGCTAAGTGATGGTGTAATATAAGATAAGAATCTCGCTAAAACTTGCTATTGACACCGGGCTCGGAGGGTAGACTTGTCAGCATTACAGTTCCCACCCAGATTTATAGGTTCTAGCACTCAACAAGCTACAGAGTTCATCCATTACTTTCATAGATTTTTCAAGCCTAGGCTTCCTTTCATCCGAAAGGACATCATTGACCCAATGACGATTATGAACATATAGGTTGTATGGATTGATAATACACTTGAAGTCAATACTCAATGACGTAGAGAGCGCTGAATCAGCCATGTAACTATGAGGTAGACCTGCTGAGGTAACAAACGTCACTACTTTATCGAATAGTGCACCAGTTAGACTACCATCAGGAGGTGTCGACCCAACATATTCAATATACTTCTTTAATTCGGAACAACATCCCCAATTATAGATAGGGCTGCATAACACGATACCACTCGCCTCAGACGTCAGTTTATGTAACGCTTTATATTGTTCGGTCTGATATATTTTGTCGTTGTCAAAATTCGGCACATTAAATTCGGCTAAATCAACAAATTTAACTTGTCTATCCAACGACTGTAGCTCATCAATACAGAGCTTAGCGATTTGACGACTTCGACTATTTGGGTCCAAGCTCGAACTGACTACCAAAATGTACATGTTCTCTCCTATCGAATACTAACGTCCTGCTAAGCGGCTAGTGACGCCAACCATCATACTAAACCAAAACATTAAGCCTGATTAACAGTAAAACGCTGTTAGTACATCTTGAGCTACTTGCTAGGTATGATATTAGCGACGACCATATTTTAGATTTTGAAATTCTCGACGTTGATTCGTCACTTCGTACAACACAATTCCACTTGAAGTTGCCAAATTTAGGCTCTCGATGATACCAAACATGGGAATGCTGACACAAAACTCAGAGGATGTTATTACATTTTCACTCAAGCCTTTTGATTCATTACCAAACCATATAGCCAAACGTTTCTGTGTAAAATCACCGTTGTTAAGCTCAACGTTGATTTTACCCTTCATATGAGGAGAAGTTGCAACAGAACAAAACTTATTCGCTGCCAAATGGTCTAGACATGACTGTGTCGAATCGAATCTTTTTACGAAACTCCACTTAACTGCAGAAACAGAGGGTTTTACGAGTGGGTTCCAGTGGCGCATATCCTGCCAATCCTCTGGCAAATCTCGGTTTTCGTCTACGATATAGACTTTTTCTGCACCAAGTGCATTTACATTGCGAACAACTGAGCCAATATTTTTCAGGGATTTAGGATTTTCTAAGACAACAATAAGATTTTTACATCGAAAATCTTTTATCTCATCAGCTCTCTTTCGTAGAGCACTCTTACTACTTGCTTCTTCTGGCACTATCTTTATCCTAAACACATCATATTAATAACAGGCAGTCTGGTTTTTCTATCTGCTTGACTGACATATAATTTATCATAAATAACCACATTGGAGTAAAGTAATTTTAGTTAACTTAAATTCAGGACACACCAAAATACGCACACCAAAATACGCTCTTACTACTTGCGTCTTCTAGCACTATCTTTATCCTAAACACATCATATTAATAACAGGCAGTCTGGTTTTTCTATCTGCTTGACTGAAAGATAATTTATCATAAATAACCACATTGGAGTAAAGTAATTTTGGCTTAATTAAATTCAGGACACACGCCAAAATACGCAATGTAACCCTGTATTTAAGGCTATATATGAACAAAGACTTTCGGCACGAAAACCTAAAAAATAGCAATCGTTACCAATATCAGAAAGATGGTTGTGATATTAAATTTCATGTTAAGAGGCGGTGTTAACAATGTGTCGAGTAAAGGATGAGGGTTAGACAAGGACATCACAGAAAATCTCAGCGATAGTTATCAATAATACAGTCCTTGATAGTCTGTAATGCTGTACGCAACGTTGAAGGTGTAACTGAACCGAGCGCAATTCTGAGTGCATGAGGTACGACTTTAGTAACGCAAAACGGAGCAGCTGTAGAGACCGAAATATTGTGTTTAATAAGCGAAGTTGTCACATGGTCTGACCGAACACCCTCATCTAAAGGAAGCCAAATAAAATAAGATGCAGGATGACTAATGTAGTCGAGCGGGCTTAAAATCTCCTTCACCAAACGTTGGCGCATTCCAGCATCTGCTCTTTTCTTTTCCTCTAGCTGTTTAACCACCCCGTCTTCAACCCAATTCCTAACTATGGTAGTCAATAACGATGGTGTATTCCATGTTGTCACGCGGATTGCTCTTTCTAGATCTGCTCTTAGAGTTTGGGGCGCTATGACTACACCGACACGAAGTCCTGTCGCAACATTTTTTGAAAAACCAGTAATGAAGACCGTTCTTTCAGGTGCATGGTGATAAATCGGTAATGGAGGGTTGTCGACCAAGTAACCGTAAGCGGTATCTTCAATAATTAGAAAATCATAGAGACGAGCAATTTCTGCTATCTCCATGCGTTGTGTATCGCTCAAGACCCAGCCCAACGGGTTGTGCAAGGTTGGCATCGTATACAATGCTTTGATTTTTCTTTGAATGCACAAATGTCGAAGTGCTCGTAAGTCAGGCCCCTCATAATCGAACGAAACAGGGACCAACTCAATATGATAGAGCTGAGCTAGTGCTTTAAAGCCAGGGTAAGTAAGCGCATCTACTGCAACCACATCTCCCGGCTGTAGCAACCCCATTACTGCAACCATTAAACCGTGCTGAGCACCGTTAACAATGAGCAACTCATCAGCACTAAAGGTCATTCCGTGCTTTGAAAAATGGAGCGCGAAGGTCTCGCGGTCACTCTTCGATCCCGCATGAGGTGAGTAAAGCAGATGAGTATCGACCCCTTCCGACAGTGATAGAGTGCGTAGCGCATTCCTCAACAGTTCGTCTTGCTCAGGTAAGGTTGGATAGTTGAAGTTCAAATCCACTACATCAGAGGCTATCATTTGTTGGTCCATGCCATGGCTTGTCGGTAAGCTAATGTCTCTAACAAATGTGCCTCTTCCAGTCTCTCCGCTGACGAGCCCCATCGCCCCCAACTCTGCATAGACTCTTGTAGCCGTTGCTAACGATATTGACTCTTCTGCGGAGAGTTTTCGATGCGTTGGCAATTTTGTACCTGCATGTAACCGACCAGATCTAATCGCATCCGCATATCTATCTACAATATTTTTATATCTCGCCTTCACTGATAGGCCTCGCAAATATATGATTTTTAAAGCATGTTGCTACTTGCATGCTTTAGTATTCTTACAAGATAACTATTGTTGATACAAGTATTTAACGCGTGAAACTCATCGCTTAAGGAAAAGTTTGTGGAGCTCAGTAATGGTCTAACTCGATGCTGTTTTCTCTCAGGTGATGACAATTTGGTTATTCAATAGCGGGCAATCTGCACGGCACATTGTCCGCGGTGTCTGCCATTCACCCAAGCATTCCGTCATATGCTTACTTATTCATCAGCTTCTCTTTCTAGATTTAAGTTTACTTCACCAACTGGTTCGCAGTTCCTGCTATCGCCAGGCCAGCGCTCTGTGTTTAACAGTTTTGTGGCAAGCAATACCTCTGCTCGCGCTTCAAGATCTCTTCATCTTTTCCATTTTGACGTTCTGAAGGCGTCACGTAATCTAGCTTGCTGTGATGATATAGGGTCGCGGTGCTAATGCCTCCTTCTTTTGATAGCTCACTCACTGACATTGAGTATGGAGGAAGTCGCTTCTTTTCTATCTGCTGGAATACGAGACAGGACTCACTCATTATCGCCCATACTGGTTAAATTTTAATAATGGACAACTATCTTGCTAAAGGGAGCAATTGCAACATTGTAATAGATACAATGCTTAATCAATTAATATATTATTCAATTATTAACAATAACTACAAAAAGAATTGTAATAGATACAATTATTTTTATATTAATGAGATGGTAACTTTAAATTAATATAAAGCATTCGAACTCAAAAACAGAATTACAGACAATATTTACAAATGCTTATTTTATAAAATATTAATTTTACGAGCAATGTCACAAGTATATATTTGGAATTTTATCCCACACAAATGTAAATAAAAGAACATATTCCCTACAATAGAAATCCAAATCAGCACATATAATTATCATTCCCATAATTATTAAAGTTGCATATTCTTATAATGATAAACATAATAATAATCATCCTGTATTTTATGTCTATTTAATCTAGGTTATAAATCGGTTTCCTTTTAAAATGGTATGGAAATCTTTTAAATGTCTTTTCAAATTCTATGTTCTCAAGGACGTGTGGCGGACAGATCAGATCGTATGCTAGAGGGCGCAAAACTCACGGCTGATAAACTGGCGCTACATTATAAACTCACACCTAATTACGTAGGGCAGCGATCACCTGCAAAGTCAGATGATTGGAGTCTGGCACTCCCTGAAGCTCAACAAACCCTCGACCTATTACAGACTGAAATCTCCCGATTGCTTGCCAGTGGTGACCACCCCGTCCTATTTGCCTCGAATACCTGCTCAGCAAGCTTAGCAACACTCCCTGTTGTCGCAGCAGCTTTTCCTGACATAAAAGTTCTGTGGATCGATGCACACAGTGACTTTAATACACCAGATACAACCGAAACAGGCTACCTCGGCGGTATGGTATTGGCCGCCACTTGTGGTCTTTGGGATAGCGGCTTTGGCTCTGGCGTCAAACCCAACAATGTTGCTCTCATTGGCGTGCATGACATTGATGAAGAAGAACTGAATAACGTGAACAACGCAGGTGTCATGCACTTTCCCCCTTCAACTCTGACGCCAGAATCTGTCATCCACTTCATTGGAGATTCTAAAGTTTGGGTTCACGTGGATTGGGACGTTATGGATCCAGGGCAGATTTCCGCTGACTTCAAGGTTGAAGGCGGATTGAAAATCGACCAATTGTTGGAACTATTCGAGTCACTTCCAAGCAACCAAGTCATGGGGTTAGAACTTGCTGAGTTTTGTGCGGATAGCCATTCGTCATTAGCCAATATGAAAGGGCTAGATCTTATCCTTCAAGCTGTGGATGCCCTATTCAAACAAAATAAGAGTCTGTAACCATGAAAACGAGTCCCGCCTCTCTCGCACCTAACACTCACCATAAAACTTTGTATACACATGCGGAGTTGTTGCCAAAACTACATACGTTACCTAAGTGGAAGAGGGAGGCGTGGGAAGAATTCAGTGTGAGAGTCAAAGCCCCAGAATTTCCTTGCCTGTTTAGCCGCAGAGCGTGGAGCGCTAAGACAATTCACCTACTGTTTTGTGAGCCAGACGGTCGCAACGGTTACTATCAGTTTCTGCATGGTCTGATTGCCTATACAGATATGCTTAACGTCACACCAGTTAATAAGCGTATGTTCTCACCATTAGTGGTCTTCTTTTCTCCTGAGCTTTCATCTTCAATGGAACCACACGAACTTGGTTGGGAGATCTTGAATTGGACACATGAGCACGACATCACTCAATGGCCTCGGAATGTTCCTACCGACCCCGAAGCCGCTGAATGGACATATTGCTTTAACGCAGTCGAACTATTCATCAACATGAGTTCGGATCAACATAAAGAGCTTAAAAATCGAAATCTCGGCTCACGACTTAACTTTGTAATTAATGCCAGAGAAATCTTTGACATCGTCGCTAATGGCGAAACGAAAGGTGGAAGGCAGGCTCGCGAGCGCATTCGAAATCGTGTCAAAACCTACAACGATGGAGTAATGCCCACAGAGTTGGGCTTTTATGGCGAACAAGAAAATCTTGAATGGCGTCAATATCAGTTGCAAGAAGCAAGAGTCAGACGGCCAAGCCAATGTCCCATCAAATCAAATAAAAAGTAATTAGAGAGAACGCAAATGCCTTTATATAACTCAATCATAGAAACAGTGGGGCGCACTCCCATTGTCAAACTCAATCATCTTGCTCCAAAGGGAATCGAGGTTTATGTCAAAGTTGAGTCTTTTAACCCAGCTGGTTCAGTCAAAGACAGGCTTGCACTCTCCATCGTCTTGGACGCTGAAACTAAAGGTTTGCTCAAGAAAGGAGACACCATTATTGAGTGCACGTCAGGGAATGTTGGCATTGCCTTCGCTATGGTTGCTGCAGCACGAGGATACAAATTTATTGCCGTCATGGGCGATGGTTATTCGCTAGAACGCAGGAAACTGATTCGTGCATACGGTGGTGAAGTTATCTTATTTCCGAGCGAGCAAGGAAGTAGCGGTGGTAATCGAATTGCCGACTATCTTGCTACTCAGAATGGATGGTTCAGACCGCGTCAGTTCGATAACCCGGCTAACCCTGCATATCACCGCGAGACCACTGCAAGTGAGATACTCTCCGACTTTGCATGTAAGCGTTTGGATTACTTTGTCACAGGCTTTGGGACAAGCGGAACTCTCACAGGTATCGGACAGATGCTGAAGGTAGCACGACCGGGAGTGGAAATTGTGGTCCCCGAACCTCAAGGAGCCCGGATTCTCGCTAAGAATGAATGGACCGTGCACCCCGTTCAAGGCTGGACCCCAGATTTCATACCTAACGTCTTGGATAAGGATGTGGTGGATAGCCTCGTTACTATCGATAGTAATTTGGGGATCACGACTGCACGTGCTCTTGCCCGTTCCGAAGGGCTCCTTGTCGGCATCTCTGCTGGAGCGACGGTCGCAACCGCTTTAGAAGTGGCAAAATCAGCTCCTAAAGGAAGCGTGATATTGGCGATGGCGCCAGATACAGGTGAACGATATTTGTCTACCGAGCTGTTCGATCAACTTGGCAATGAGGAAACGGACCCTTTTATTAAGACTTGGGGTGAAGAGTCTGTCACGACTGAATGTGATGCCTAGCTCTCCCTCTTAGCACTGAGAGTATGTTGATTGTGCGCGTGAAAAGTATTCTCAATCAGAAAGAATTGTCCATGAAAGGAATCATCGTATGGAAAAGCGAATTTCATTAAGTATCTTGGCGTTGATCATGTTCTGCGTGACTTACTCCGTAAACTTGCAAGCTCCACTTTATGGAGTGTATGTCCAAAGCAGTAACATGGGAACCGCGGCGGTAACCATCGCCTTTGCAGCCTATGTGTTAGGGCTATTACCTACCTTATTAATGCTGGGGGGGATTTCAAATAAAGTGGGTAGAAAACCGCCCATATCCATTGCACTTCTGTTGAGTGTCATCGCAACGGCACTGCTAGTTATTCAGCCAAATTGGACCGCTTTGTTTGTCGCAAGATTACTACTAGGGATTGCTACCGCCTTGACCACAACATCTGTCTCGGCCTACATCTATGACCTAATTGAAGAGAAAGAACTAAAATTCGGGACATTGCTGGTAGCAGCATCGACGTCTTTAGGTTTTGGTAGCGGCGCACTTGCCACGAGTACGAGTTTGAACGTAGCGGGTATGAGCGTACTACCATACAGTTATCTAAGCGTATTTCTGCTCGCACCGTTGTTGATGCTATTGCTTGTTCGTTTACCGACCACTCAAACTATTCAACCAAACCTCACTCTAATTACATTGCCTTGCTTTCCCTCCAATACCTGGACGTATGGTCTAGGCATGATGATGGCTTGGGCAACTACGGGCATGGTCATCGCCATTGTCCCAATACTACTCAATGAGGTAGGTCTTAGCGAGTGGACTGGCTTAATGGTCTTCCTATCTATTTGCACCGGCTTTCTGACTCAACACATTGCCAAGCGCTTGTCTTCAAACACAAGTCTACTCCTAGGGTGCTTCTTGACGGTGTTGGGATTTAGCCTCATAGCGCTTGGTTACTATCGTGAATCCATCACAATCATTCTTCTTGGAGCAGGATGTACTAGCCTCTCAAGTTATGGTTTCACGTACATGGCAAGTCTGTTTCAATTTACCAGTAACCGTAACATTGATAAAGCAAGCTCTACGGCTGGCATGTACATCTATTCGTATATTGGATTCTCGATACCTGTCATTACATCTGGTTTTATAGCACAACGCTTTGGAAACTGGGTGGCAATACTCAGTTTCATAACACTTCTACTTGCTCTGTGTTCCATTATTGGCACCGGCAAACTGTTCGAAGCGAAGAAACAAACTCACTTTATGAAAGTTGAGAGCTAGGAACAATATGACAAATTCACAGATTTCGCTCATCACTGGAGCCAATAAAGGCATCGGTTTTGAAATTGCAACTGCACTTGGCAAACAAGGTCATACGGTACTACTTGCTGGTAGAAACGCTGTAGCGATTAGCGAAGCGGTTACTACATTGAGCGACCAAGGAATCGAAGCATTTTGCTTACCAATGGATATTACCTGCGACGACTCTATCCAAGAAGCTGTTCGCATTGTTGAAAACTTGTTCGGCAAAATCGACATTCTTATTAATAATGCAGCGATTAGGATTGAAGAATACGGCAAATCTCCATCTGAGCAACCACTCACACAATGGGAGGAAACGTTCGACACCAACTTGTTTGGTACGGTAAACGTAACTTGTCGCTTCTTACCATTACTTAAGCGTTCGACAAAAGGCAAAATACTCAACGTTTCAAGTTTGTTGGGTTCAGTGACGTTACATAGTGATACCACCTCCTATACCTACACGGATGAATTCAAATCACTCCCTGCGTACAGTGCCTCAAAAACTGCGCTCAACTCTTGGACAGCTCATCTTGCCTATGAGCTTCGAGATACTTCAATTACGGTCAATAGCATCCATCCGGGTTATACGAAGACTGACTTAAACGATGGGGACGGGATGTTGACCCCCAAGGAAGGTGCTCTCACAGCAATACAATTGGTACTTGATACAGACAACTCAGTCAGTGGTCAGTTTATTCATATGGGAACTGTCCTCCCCTGGTAGCAAAAAAGGAGTCGTTAAATGCTCAAAACAAAGAAAGTCGCATTGGTATCGGATAGCGATAGCTTATCCGTCGACTATGATATGCCCCTAATAATCGACGCTTTTAAGCGCACTCACGTTGAAGCGGATGTCATCTTCTGGGATAACGCTCATCCTGATTGGTCAATGTATGACGTGGTCGTACTGCGCTCTCCATGGACCTATATGGAAAAAGTAAAACCGTTCATCGAGTTTTGCCAAAAGGTTGAACAGAGTTCTGTGTTGCTTAATCCTCTATCAGTCATTGAATGGAACTCAGACAAAAGTTACTTGAAGCTATTGGAGAAGCAAGGGGTCCCCATTGTCCCGACTGAAATCATTTATTCAGAAACAGAGATTCAAGCAGCTCTCGCCAGTCTTCAAGATAGCGAATGGGAAATAAACGAAGTCGTGATTAAACCAACAGTCGGCGCCTATTCATTTGGTGTCGTTCGTCTTTCGATCGACAATTCAGAAAAAATAACTCAGCATGTGCGCTACCTGTTACAGTTGGAAAAAGGCGTCATTTTTCAACCCTATCTCAACACAATTGAGAAGCATGGTGAAACAAACATGATTTACTTTGACAACACGTATTCTCATGCGATTAAGAAAGAGCCATTACTCGCGGAACGGGGGAAACCAAAAAACCTGACATGGAATTTCGCACGCTAAAGGATGCGAACAGTGAAGAAAAGGCCCTAGCAAAGCGTATACTGGATATAGTCCAAAGTAACCTTGAGCTTTCTAAACCGCTTTTGTACGCGAGACTAGACTTCATTGAAGATAAGAACGGTATGCCACTGCTGTTGGAACTCGAGATCACAGAGCCATCATTAAGCCTACCACTTACGCCTAAATCCGTGGATTTCTTTGTGCGGTCAATTATTGATAGAGCACAATCAAAAGAGGTTATCGCGTACCAAGATTTAGTAGTTTGAAAACAGCCTACTATCGGACAGCACATCGATTGGAAAAAGAAGTTCAAACTCCTGTCCCATAAAGTGGTTGGTTAGAGGTGCGTAGCAAACTTTAGGGCAAAACCAGTTACCACGATCCTGGCAAATCTAATTGGGGCAGACACCTAATATTCTATATTTTTCAGTGACGTAGTATTTTCTAAGACAACAATAAGATTTTTACATCTAAAATCTTTTATCTCATCAGCTCTCTTTCGTAGAGCACTCTTACTACTTGCTTCTTCTAGCACTATCTTATCCTAAACACATCATATTAATAACAGGCAGTCGAGTTTTTCTATCTGCTTGACCGACAGATAATTTATCATAAATGACTACATTGGAGTAAAGTAATTTTGATTTAAATAAATTCAGGACATACGTCAAAAGACACTGATAAATAGCCTATGTTCACATACATTTAAGATACACCCAAGAAGGATTTTATCATTTTATTAATTTGAGCTTTAATTATTTCATAATAATCAATTAATCGAGCAAGCAGTATAGTCAGAAGCGACGCAATTAAAAGCCTGCATTTCTAACAATGCTTTTTTTTCAGTGCTTATCTTCTGTGCCGACATGTACTCCAACTCATCAGCATGTCTGGAACCCTGATACCGAAAACCAATGTGACTCCAGAAATAAGCTTGTTCATACCTACCAAGCTCATAATAAAGTTCGCCTAAACCTTCTGCGCCATCCCCATAACGGGCATAAATGTTGTACCATTCCAATCCTTTCTGAATATCAGGAGAAACAATAGGCTCTATAGTTTTATAGCCAAAAGTTAGCGGAAAATGCCCATATGAATACATCATTCCTAAATCACCAGAAACTGACCTATCTCCAGCTTTATAGGCCCTCTCCAAAAGATTTAACACCAATTCAAATTGTTCTTTCGCATTCTTGTTTTCCTTATACCTGGTCGCAGCACTACTAACATCAAGGGCTTTCGACCTTAGCGCATCTGCATTCTCATTTTCAACAGACATATCCAGAAACTGCTCTAGATGTTTAAATTCACTACTAAGCATATATTGTGCTTGTGAATTACCTAGCTGAGCTTGAGCCATAAGCGTAATAAAAATTCTTTTTTCCCAATAGTCCTTTCTGTTTCTTTCTAAATTTTTCATGATAATCATCGCTTTTACATTACCTGATTCTGCTGCTTTAGCGACCAAGTTTTTCGTCTCGTTTTTGTCGAAGGTTATATTGTTGTAAACCGAATAAAGATCTAAAAAGAACTCTGTATACTCTCCCTGTCTTACTTTTGGCCAAGCAAGCTTGGCCAATCTAAGAGCTTCATCATAACTCTCTGGAACCGATTTACCTCTATAGTAAAGCCTTGCCAGTTTAAGAGTTGACTTAAGATCACCTGAGAGAGATTGCACTCTAAGCTTCTGAATATTATTATCAAATTTAGAAAAATCATAGCCAAAATCTTCTTTAAGTTTCTTGATATATTTAGTTGCTTGTTTATCACCGTTAGCTTCAAGTAATTTAAACTTATTGAATGCCCGCCTATATTTAATAACCTCTCCCGAACGAGAGTAACCATAAACATTTTTAGCTGTATAAAATATTGCATAAGAGTTACCTTGTTCGGCTAGTTTTTTCAATGCTAAATATTCAGGGCCAGAGGTTATATTATTCAAAGAATTCACATCAACACTGTAATCGTTAGCGTATGATTTTAGTTCTTCATAGTCATCAGCATATGATTTAGAACATATTAGTGTAGAGCTCAAGATTAGATTAAAAAAATAAAAAAATTTCATAAATAATATTACCTTTATATATTTTTAATGTGAATAATAACACTTAGGGTAATACACTGGTAGCACAAAAAAGCTTGGATTAAATTCAGTGGATTAAATTCAGGACACACACCAAAAGACCACACACCAAAAGACCATCGCAGCTTAGATGAAGATTGGCAGAGCATCTTTGGTCATGTCTTTAGATACTGCAGCTACTTTAGACCGCACCAGTAACACGGCGACCTAACTCCACATGAATCGGATAGACGATACTGGGAAACTTACAAAGCAGTGGCCAGTTTTAGTTGACCACTACATTCGCATCTTGTTATGCGTAACTTTCTCCTGACAGCACAGAAATTCTTTCTAAATCCTGGCTTGGAAAATCAGGATCTACATACACATACATACGACTTATTCTTTCTCCTTCAAATTCAAATACACTACAAAAACGACCAGTGGAAACATTGTTATCTGGCCAAGAAGTGCCATCGCTCATTACACCACCTTCCTGTCCCTCAACTATTACCTTGTTTCCAGCGGTTGTTATTTGAAAACCATCTATATCGTGCCAAATGCTGCTCAACGAGCTACCAATTCTATTGCCGAACTCAACTAAGGCGTCCTTGCCTTTTGCTTGTCCAAATTTAGGAAAGAAAAAATCGACATCCTCTGAAAATAGATCCAGATAACTAGGATCACCGGCATCTACTTTCTTGAAATACTTAACTACTAGTTCAACTAACTCATCTTTGTTCATAATTGTTCCTATGTGCGTACTATCTTTACCCATCACCCTGCCAAGCGGCTAGCAACATAACACAAAACGTATTCAGGCCACTGTAAATACAAGCCAAACTTTGACGTACATTCGTCGAACGATAGCAGTTCATTTTTAGCCACTTAATTAGCGTTTGTACATAGTGATGCTTAAATTAAATATTAAAAGACGGTGTTATGTGGGATATCAAAGGCGCCCCAAATTAACTATCGACGCCATAATCTATTGTTAGACACGTTCTAAAGGCTTGACTCGTAATACTTAACCATTTCATCTTGGCCTATCGCGTTACTTTCTAAGTTTTGTTGGTCTTTAAATATTTGCGCTAAAGAAGGAAGAATTGAGCGATTTACTTTATAGTCATCAGACCAAAGCTTTCCTCTCATCACTGCTTTAGCACAGTGAAAATACATACTTTCTATCACTATTTTGATAACAACCTTAGGAGACTTACTCCCATCAGGACAAACCGATAACAAGTTGGAGTCAGTATGAATACTCGCTGTTCCTTTGATACGAACAACTTCATCAATTCCATTGACCATCAACAACAGCCCTACTTTCGGGTTACTGATAATATTTTTAAGGCCATCTATTCGATTATTCCCCGAGCTATCGGGAAGCAATACCGTTGATTCATCTAAAACTTTAATGAAGCCAGGCTCTCCTCCCTTTGGGGAGAGGTCAACATAGCCTTGTGAATCAGTAGTACTTAGAACCGAGAAATGGCAATTATTTATTAGCGTAATGGCATGAACATCCAGAGTAGATAGAGCTTTATTTTTAGCTCTGGCACTTGGCTCTGCGTAAATTTCTTTTAATTGCTCTATCGTTTTAATTTCACTCATTCTATTTTGTTCTTCCATAAAGGTATAACGCCTGTAATAAGGTGACCGAGCTAAACTGACAAAGCGCACCGGACTTCATACCCAAACTGCCGAGTGTAACGGGCCACCTTGATTGCTCATTATGATCCGTTTTCTACTTGATAGTCGACTACTAGCCCTACGTTTTCTATCGGTGTTGGCAAAATATCATCCAGTGTATTAATTACTCCGTCTCTTCCATATGACCGAATATGATAGTGATTTTCATCAATAACAACATAGTAATACAGTGTCTCTCCGGAAACACTGACTTGTGCTGCATCGTTTAGAAATACCAAGCTGTCTTGTGGTAAAGTGTTTTGTAAGACTTCTAATGATTCTGGGTATACACCATTTTGAATTTTGTATAATTCAATAGCTTGTACTGCACTTGTCAATTGTACTTTCACTAATTCAGAGCGTAGATCATCGTACACTCCTCCTTGTTGTACAAAGCCCAAGTACGCAAGCGTCCCATACAAGATAACAGTAAAACTAATACCACAAAGGCCCACCAATTTCAGTTTTGTACTTTTTGCGTTGAAACCCCAAATAATGGCGACAATTCCAAATACAACGCCAATCACAGGAATAAACGACATCCCACCAATTACAAATCCAAGACAACCAGGTCCTTTTTGTTTCTCTCTGTTTTCCAATGTTCAATATCCTAAGTAGTACTTTAAGGCTTATAGCGCCCTGCTCTTATGAGTCACCTCATAATTTCTATATAAAAGAATGCGTAGATGCGCAGTGTTCAAATTCTACAGCCAAACTTTTGAGAATCAATGCTTCTACATCCACGAATTCAATTCAGGACACACACCAAAAGATCTTTGTATGGGTAATTTCCCTATCCATTTGTTATGTTCAATTCAGTTTAAATGAGTCGACAAAATCCTTGATCCTAGTATCTGAGCCTTCAACGAAAATATCTCCATCAGATGGCTTGTTAACAAAAATGTATGCTGCTCTATTTCCTGTTTCGACGTAATACGCTAAATGAGTAATAGTAAGCTCAGGTCTATCTTGCATAACTGATTTTGTTGCGGGGATTTTTTGTTTAAAAGCTAGTTGCTTAGTTTTGAAACCACTAATTGTTATACTTTCAACATTTGTTGGCTCTACTGGCGTACCGTAAAAAGATTCAAGTTGTTGATAGTAAGCATCCCGAACAACCTCTTCTAAATTTTCTTCTGTTTCTACACCTTTAAATACAAACACCTTATAGACTTCCATTGGAGCAGCTGTAGAGGTAAAAACCACTTGGTTTTCTCTATTACTATACTGTTCCTGAACCTCCATATACCGATTGGCATAAGCATCAGATTTAAATGGCGTTGTTACCGAAAAACTCGCATCTTTTGCGGTATAAATGTCATCCTCGATCTGCCCCTGAGTACTAGCACAGCCAAAGAGCACAATGACTGCGCAAAGCGCTAACAACTTTATGAATGTAGATTTCATGATTTCTCCCTATGTAATATAACGCAGAGCTAGGCTGCAGAAAACATGTGGCTACACTTTTGCGAAGCAACAATGCCACATGTTTGATTCAGTTTGAGCGTCTTGTGATGCGCTTACCAAACATTAAGCTAGTAAGCCATAAATAGCAGAATCTGATACAACACCATTAACTTCCCAACGCTGCCTCAGATAACCTTCTTTTACAAACCCTAGTCGTTCCAATGCTTTGCTTGAAGATATATTATCTGGATCTATCTCAGCTTCAATTCTACGTAAATGTAGAATATTAAATGCGTGATCGACTAGTGCATTACCGGCCTCAAGTACAATACCTTTACCCCAGAACGTGCGGATTATACCGAAACCTATTTCAGCGCGTTTTGATTCTTTATGATAGTTAAACAACATTATCTTACCTAGAAGTTGTCCCGTCTCCTTTAGGTAAATGCCTAACGTTACGTCCATATTTTTCTTCATTGCTTCTGTGCTACTGGCTATAAATGACTTAGCCTTATAAATAGAACTCCAAGGTTCAGTATTCCAATATTTCATGACCTCATGGTCTGAGAAGATATCAAACAGTTCTTTTGCGTCACCTTCAGTTAAAACCTTTAGTATTAGTCGCTCTGTTTCAATTTTTGTTGTTAACATTCAGAGAGAATACTCAAATTTATTTTACTAATCACCTCATAATTTCTATATAAAACAATGAGTAGATGCGCAGTGTTCAAATTCTACAGCAAACTATTGAGAATCAATGCCCTAAAATTCACAAAAAACGACTTAGTTCTTTGATACTTGCAACCAAAACGGTTCTTGATGGCTCTGACCTAACACTCACCAAAATTGGAAGAGCTCTCGACACCAATACCACAGTGAAACATGCCATCATAAATTCAGGACACACACCAAAAGACCAGGATTTGGCTGGTTCAACACTCGGGATTTAACGCTGGCTGCGCAGCGCTTAATCCTTATTTGTTATGTGTTTTCTAACGCCTTTAAGACTTTTAATGCAAAAGTGCCCCACTTTGGAGCTGTAAAAGCGATGTTTCTCTTGGACTTAACTAGAGTAATAGCCTCTAGAGGTGTAATTGATTTAGTACTCATCAAAAATGCAGCCAACGCTAAGCCCGTACGGTCTTTTCCTGATTTGCAATGTATGACGACGGTACCGAGCAGGTAGTGTTGCTTAATGAAGGCAACTATTTCAGGAAGAACGTTAACACAAAGCTCGAAGTCGCCTGTTCGAGGAGGAGCATTACTAGAAAGGGGTAGCTTCATGTACACGATATTATGTGATTTGATTAGAGATTCGTGAACCATTTCACCATCGTTAACCGAGAGGATAGCGACTACACCATTTCGTTTTAACTGCTCAATATCCCACATAGAAGAGTCAGGACCACACCTACCAGCTAAGTTAGTATCTAAGAAAAATAACTCTTTAATTTTGGTGCTCCTTGTTACAAATAACGCCTACTTAAGCGGCCGCCAATGCTCTACAATCAAGCAGACCTCCGTAATAACCAAACTCAAACCCTAAATGGCACAGGTTGGCAGTCAGGTTTAAGCATTTGTTCTAAGGTCATACAATGTAACTAGTTGTCAACATTCATTTCTTTTGCACGGTCATAGCAAGCACCGCATATTAGTGTCACGCCAGCAAACGCTTCAGATTCATCATTCCACTCACCACCAACGCTGTTTACCTTGTCTTCACAAGCACTGCACCAGGAATCCGGACGTTCATTACCAATCACCGCTTCTGCCGACCAGAATCCTCTCGGCTTTCCGTCGCGAAGGCTTTCTACGACATGCTGACATACATACGTAGCCTGCTGCTTTCCGTGAGTACGACACTCGACATATTGTTCTTCTTCACTCATACCTTTGAAACCTTATAACGCCAACCACCTGACCTAAACCTTTACACCATAAACACTTAAATCGGCATTGAATACAAAACGTCAGGCGTTGGGAATCTGCCTGTAACGCTTGTATGGATAATAAGCACTCAAATCGAATTGGGACAGACACCTTAACACGCACTCGGGATTTAACGCTGGCTGCGCAGCGCTTAATCATTATTTGTTATGTGTTAACTTGAAGCTCCATAATGAACTTGTTCTGCTCTAAACAAACAACATTAAAACCATGAGACTCATATAGCTTAACGTTATGCTTCTCACAGCGTAGATACAAAGCTGGCACCTGCAACTCAAGAGCTTTAGATTTTGCAAACTCAATCAACATTGTTGAGATACCTTTTCCTCTATGCTCAACAGGAACATAGACTCCATCAAGCCAATAATGAAATTCCTGGTACTCTGGTAATTCACGATATTTAATTTCACCAGCGCCCGCTAATTCACTTCCAACATGCACAACAAAAGCCATTGGTATTTCACTTTTATTGGCACCTAATGCCACTTTTTGAGTCACACTTTCTAATGTTGCTTCTGGGTCATTATGTGACCACTCTTGTAGATACCAATTGGCAATTTTCGATGCTTCATTAGGACAATCCGCTAATAATGAAATTTTCATATTTCCTCGATTACACATAACATTCTTAACAACAGCCAATCTAGTTTTCTGTTTGCCTGATTTACCATTAACCTATCATAAGTAACTAAAAGTTAAAGTAAACATATCAAACTGTACATTCTTTCATCATATAAAAACGAGCGTGCGTGTTATCACTTATTAACGATACGCGTTATCTTAGCAAGAATAGCGCTAATCCTATGAGTAACAATAACTTATTAAATCCTCTCTCTGCTAAACGAGACTGGACTGTCGGAAAAACAAGCCACTTTTCATACTCAAACCGAATCTAACCCCAATACGCTGTATAAATGAAAAGAAAAAAGGCAACATAAATCAGTAAACTCATTGATAAGGTCGAACTCTCTCTTGCGATGGCGGTGTTCGCCTTGAGAAAATCATCGAGGTAACCGTCCTTCTAAAGCAGATCGCACAATTTACTTATATAGACGCTCGGGCTTGTTCAACACTCGGGATTTAACGCTGGCTGCGCAGCGCCGAATCCTTGTTTGTTAGGTACAATTTTCAATACTGCGCCAAACCCCAAACTCTTCTTGGTTTACTAGACCATACCTGAGACAATCAAGCCGCAAATTATACTAGGCAAAATATTATGAAACTTTTAGTCCGCAATCTAGCGCGAACCACAACAGAACACGAAGTTCGAGTTCTATTCTCTGCTCACGGTACTGTTACACAATGTGATTTAGTTCTAGATCAGGAGACAGGACAATCTAAGGGATTCGCTTTCCTTGAAATGCCTGATGAGAACGAAGCTAAGGCTGCTTTAAACAGCTTAAACCTAACAAGCTTAGCCAAGAGCAAGATTCGAGTTAAGTTCGCTCAAAGCTAAAACCAGACAAAGGGGGCCCACTCAAAAAGGCTCCCTTTTCAATTATTCCGCCTTGTATCTAAAATCTAATTGGGACAGACACCTTAAGGCATTTTTATTGCCTATTGACAGGCAGAAGGCTCATATGTGTTATGTGCAATTGTCGTTTGTAATTCTCACATTGGTTACGGGCTTGCTACCATTAGCGATGATATCTACAGAAATCCACTTACCATTCGACAACCACTCACTTATTCCCACGCTATTACATATCTTAGCTGGCAACATTTTCCGAGAATTTCGAGTCAGGACATCTTTATTCGTATCGCTTAGATTCTACATTTGAGATATTTACTTGCAAAGAAATTACTTTTTCTTCAACCCTTATAGAAGTAACCTTTACTTTTCCATCTTCTCCGAACAATAGCCCCTGAAACTGCGACTTTAACTCTTCTAACTGCTGATTTTCCTTATAGCGTGGGTAGTATTCTCGACCTACGATGATAAGTGGCAACAAAAATAACAGATACATCTTAGACTTATTCATTTATCCCTCTTGCACATAACATTCTTAACAACAGCTAATCTAGTTTTCTCTCTGCCTGATTTTTCATCAGCCCATAATAAGCCACTGAAAATTAAAGCAAATGTATCAAACTGTACATTCTGTCATTGTATAAAAACGAGCGTGCGTGTTATCACTTTTAAAAATCTAATTGAAAAAATCTAATTGGACAGACACCTTAACAATCCCATAAGTGTCTAGTGACCCTATGCAAGTCATAGGCAGCGGCGAGACCGCAATAAGAGATCTTCAATATGTGTTTGTCGTAAGCCATGCTTAATGACCGAAATGACAAAGCGAAGTAGATAACTTTGTTGTTCGAAGAGCATTGGCTGCTCGCGCAGCCAATAGAATGTTATTACCTATCGACAAACTAAATTCAGGACACACACCAAAAGACTCACCTAACTCCAAGCCAAAAATGCCGAATAAAATGTATCACCTTGGTTATGTTTATGTGTGTTTAATAAAACTGAATACTCTTTCTTAAACTTCTTTGAAAGATATAGAAATAGCATTTACTTCCTCAATATAAACCTCTAGTTTCTTTTCGGATTAGATGACTAATTTGAAGTTATTCGATATACCTTAGGTGTGCCCCAATTCACTTAGTTAGATCGACGTAATTTACAATAGCTCCATCTTTCACAATAAATAAATATGGACTTATGCGAGCGTTTTTGTGCTCAGTCCATGAATTGATATGGTCGACAACAAACTTTTCAAACATTTCATCTGAAGAAGTCATAGAAATCGCTTTCAACACTGTTCTAGTAGGGATTGATACAAAAAATTCATCTGCATTAATCTTAGCCTGTAAGTTTGTCATGTGTTTCTTAGAAAGAATAGTTTCACTAGCAAAAGGTCCCGGTTTTATTGCAACAACTTCACTATGGAAACCTTTTGGAAAGTAGTATTCAATTTCTAATTCTCGCAGATTCTTGAAAGCATGTTTTGTTGCGCTTTCAATATCAATCTTCGGCTCATCTGAACGGTTCAGAAAAAAGTATTGTTCAGGAGTATCAACCGCATACGCAATAACCAAGTCGGGATTCTCATCGGATCCGATAAAGTTCTGGTATACTGCTCCTATTTTCATCCCAATCCAGTTACCAGGTTTAATCATGGGATAGTAGTCTTTTTCTGATACACTAGTTAATAATCTACCAACTTCTTCTTCCTGATATACCTTTACGTTATCTTTAATTTCTTGTGATACATCAGCGAATTTTGTCTCAGATTCATTAGCCGACACCACATTAGCTAACCCAAACAAAACCAAAAATAGATACTTTTTCAACGTCAATTACCCTTGTTATATTAATACGATTGCCAAAATGTAAAATTAAACTGTTAATAATATCACCAAAGCAAATGAACTACAGTAATTTATCGCGTTAACTTGATGACAGGCTCATTTGTGCGAATCATAAACCCAGTAAGTTCAGGACACAGTAAATTCAGTAAATTCAGGACACACACCAAAAGACCAGTATTTAAGGCTACATATGAACGATTAGTTGCGGCAGGAAAACCGAAAAAGTGTCAATCGTTGCCTGCATGAGAAAGATGGTAGTAGTACTAAATTCAATGCTTAGGGACGGTGCTATGTGGGATAACAATAGCGCCAAAAATTAACTAATGACGCCATAGTATCTTGTTAGCCCTTCAGCCAAAACTGCCACCACTTTTTGTTTTCACGATCATCCGATTTTTTTCCACTATTCCTTCGGGGCGTGGAAAAGGGTTCGAGGCAACTATTAATGACAGAGTTATTAGATTAAATAGTTTATCTGATAGTTCTTCATATTCTTTATGGATTGCTGAATCACTTTATATCATTGATTCTGCTGACAACGATCATGATTTGTATCTATCTCTAAAACTTGCCGTAAGTATCCCCAAATTTACCCGAGGTTAGTCCGCGAAAACAACCGGAGAATCATTCACTCTCATTAGATAAACGAAAAACACTATCTATAGAATAGCAAGGGGCATAACATGGCGGGAGAAAAAATAGCAACAGCAGAAGCTGAGTTATTTGAAAAGCTTGAGTGGCAAGGTTTAAATATCAACATTCAGAAAAATTATCACCAGCGAGCCATTATAACGGCTCTAAATCAAAATATTCCCGAGATATTCGAGGCATTTACGACGCACAACATCCTCAAATTACGTGCTGACTTCTCAAAACACATAAGTGAATGTGTTGTCGACTGTGTTGACGGCTCCCTCGCACAAATTCAACTTACCGATGCGACCAAGACGGCAAAATTCGGTTGGTTTGTTGCTGAAACCTTACTAAAAGTTGCATTGAATATGGCAACACAAGCCGCTGGTGGCATTATCATAGATGGTTTGCATGATGCGTTGGATACCCATGGGGCCTCACCCTTTGAAAGCAACAAACAAAATGTCAAAGTAAAAACATCAGATGGCCAAACAATCAATGTTATCGCACGAAGAGAGGCTGGTTACGGTCAGGCACTAAAAGAAATCAATCCCGAAATTTTTGGAAGGCAGTTAGCCAGCGATTTTACTGAGTTGGCGTTGAGTAAAGGGTATGATGTCGTCGAGCAAGGCGTAACAGAGAAAATTGTTGGATGGGTCCAAGTTTCAAGGAATGGATGCAGAGTCACGGCTGGAAATTACGCCACTCTACTCGAAAGAGTATTGATGCCACTAGAAATTTTAAATCTCAGGTTAGACCTAGTTCAACGGCTCCTGAATGCCGTTGTCGCGGATGAGATCGAGGAGTACTTTAAGAACAATAGTACATCTCTGAATTCTCTTCCCTCGCAGGAAAGAGTTCAACAAGTCGTTGAGAGGTGTCGAGCGCGTATCCACCTATTGGGCATCCATGGTTACCTTACCCACCTAGCTAACCTCTCAGGCACTTACATTCCAAAACTATCAAAGGCATGGTTTCTAAAATCTGTTATCGCAGAAACCTTAACGCAAAATCGAACCAGCGTACTTAACAACAATCAGAACCTATCAACAGATCTCTGGAAGTTTTTGGTTACAAAAAAGCTCGTTGCGGTTCGTAAAAACATTCCGGATAGAGCTGTCGATAGCGTCTTTTCCGATTTCAATCACACCAGAACGTTTAACGAAGAAATGAGTAGTACTTATGAAAGTGCTAAGAAAAAAGACAAAACAAAAATATACTACGAACAAGCCATTGCCACTTCTAGGCTCAGCGTAACCAACAGAGAGAAATTTGGAGAGTGCAGTACGTTAGCTACATTTCTTGCCTGTGAATACTTTCTTGACCACAAAGCCAGTGAGCAAAAGAAAATTATACGAGACACACAAAATGATTCGTCCTATCGAAATTACTGCTTATTTCTACCCGAATATGAAAAAGTGCAAAATGAAGTCTCTCGGTTAACTAAAAATTACGATCTTAATTTAAGCGTCGTTATATCAAGAGACTTACTCCCCAAATAGAACCAACAGATTAGCAGCATTTTTGCCGATTACAGAGCACCTTGCGAAATCAAGGTGCCATTATATCCCTTCCCGAAAAAGAGCCCTTTCAAAGACAGACTATAAGAAAAGCTTCAACCTGTCAGTTTCATCATTTCTCCTCCGCGCTCTAACTCTGAGAAATCAAAGATGAAGCCATGACACCAACACGCTACTTTGGCATCACTTTACTGCTTCTTCTCTAACGGTGTTGTTCGAAGAGCATTGGCTGATCACGCAGCCAATAGGATGTTATTGCCTATTGACAGGCAGAAGGCTCATATGTGTTAAGGCTTGAGACCGTCAGCTATAAATTTGCCACCTAATGATCCCATTATCAAACCTGAACCTTTGTTGATTATTAATTTAAACCGTAAGTAACTAGTTTGTGCTTTTGGACTTGATAGCAATATAGAAACTACAAAATACCACGAGAAATTTAAAACGAACACACCAACAACTAGTATTGAAGTTGTATAATCGGGAACGTTAACAGGTAGCATCGCTGCAAACACACTGCTAAACACAATTGCAGTTTTGGGATTGCTCAATTGCGTCGTTAATCCTAAAGCTACAGCCTTAATATGAGCAGGTTTGCTCGACAGTTCTGAGTCAGTATAAGTCACGCTGTTTTTGCCCACCCGCCACATCTGCAAACCTAGATAGCAGAGATACAAACCACCAAGCACTTTGAAGGCCACATAAAGCTTGGGTACTGACTGAAAAAGTGTAATGAGCCCGATTGATGCAATGAAAGCGAATGTAGTTGCACCTAGAGCTAAGCCAATAGCGATGCAGATAGCTTCAATTCGAGACTTTGCCATTGCCGTTTGCGCAACCAAAATAAACGATGGTCCCGGCGTCATCGCTCCGAATAGTAATAGGGTGGCTATTGGGAGTAGAAATAAGTATTGCTCCGCCATCTATAGTAATCTCCTTTCTGGCTAGTGCCATGAGCCCTAACGAGCCTGTAGGATTTCTTCCTTACTCGTTCTTAATTCTGATCTTACCTATATTTCATCATGATATGAACTTGAACGCATCAACACCTTATGATCTAATCTAAATTATTCGTCATGAGACACGGTTATGCCCAACTTCAAAACCGATTACTCGAACCAAAACATGTTTGTCCCTGTCATCATCGATGAGCAACTCATCCCTGGCACTATCGCGTATGCGATAGCCCATATCGTCGATAATCACCTCGACCTATCACCTTTTGATGTCCACTATTGCAATGACCAAAATGGAAATCCAATTGGGACGGACACCTTAACAATCCGTGCTTGATGGCCGAAATGACAAAGCGAAGTAGATAACTTTGTTGTTCGAAGAGCATTGGCTGCTCACGCAGCCAACAGGATGTTATTGCCTATTGACAGGCAGAAGGCTCATATGTGTTAGAAGTTTGCTCACCTAGTGCTCCGACTTTCCCTTTTCGCGTCATGTGGGAAACAGTTTGTATACGCACGAGCGACATGACTTTTGCCATTATCATCTATGACTACACAAACGAGATTGCACGGATTTCCCAATGCACTCCGCCAATTGTGATGACGCTCCTCATATTCTGCTTCAAATTCAACGTAAATGTATGCTGAGCGAACCCATTCAAACGGAATTGAATGTTTTACAAGCAACCCTTTAAACATCTTTGAATAGCGTTCAGTCATGAGGTCAAAGTGCAGGTAATATGGAGCAATCTGTTGGGAGCAAAGGTCTATTGAAACACACTTGCTTTGAAGGTGGTCTACGGACAGGTAAAGCTTACCGATACCCCAATAACCTTCAACATCATTGTTTCTACTCCGAAACGAGCCAATAATACCGCTTGCAATACTACCTAGTTCTCTCCTGCGTCCCATATTTATTCCTAAAACTTCTAACGAGCCTGTAGGATTTCTTCCTTACTCGTTCCCTATTCTGATCTTACCTATATTTCATCATGATATGAACTTGAACGCATCAACACCTTATGATCTAATCTAAATTATTCGTCATGAGACACGGTTATGCCCAACTTCAAAACCGATTACTCGAACCAGAACATGTTTGTCCCTGTCATCATCGATGAGCAACTCATCCCTGGCACTATCGCGTATGCGATAGCCCATATCGTCGATAATCACCTCGACCTATCACCTTTTGATGTCCACTATTGCAATGACCAAAATGGAAATCCAATTGGGACGGACACCTTAACAATCCGTGCTTGATGGCCGAAATGACAAAGCGAAGTAGATAACTTTGTTGTTCGAAGAGCATTGGCTGCTCGCGCAGCCAACAGGATGTTATTGCCTATTGACAGGCAGAAGGCTCATATGTGTTATAAGTATTTATTCACTGTCCCATTCATCCATTTCTACTAGTGCCGCTTCCACAGCTGATTCGATAGTTTGATGAATAGAGTCTATATGCTTCGACGGACCGGAACACCTATTTTCAGCGGATGACCACAACTCATAAGCATTATCTCTAAGCTCTATTGATAGTAAAACATCTAGTCCGTCTGAATAGGTCCTTTGAAAAGAGAGGGCTCCAGTATCAGCATTCCTATGTCCAACCCAACCTACTGGCAAAGTAATTATCATAATATTTGAAGCTCCGATAATACTTATAACGAACGACATGGATTCCCCCACCGAGGATCTGCCACATTGATGTGGCACTTAAATGCATCGGAGGCACCATGTCTGACTATTCTTATTTCTGCGGTATCGACTTAGCTAAAAACCACTTCAGTCTTCATGCCGTAGACCAAAATGGTAAGGTCATACTTCATAAGTCGGTAACTCGCTCTAAACTACTAACTACTAACTACTAACTACTAATAGCAGATATGCCACTACACTCATTCGTATAGGCGTTGAAGCGTGTGGTGGTGCACATTATTGGGCAGAACACTCAATAATCTGGGGCATTAAATCTGTGTTATATTCACGTTGCTACGAGCTCTCACTCGAAATCAAAGCCCTCTGAGGCACTTCCAGTCTCTACTAATTCCAAGCCTTCAAAATTAACTCCCGCACCATGCTCTTCCTCCCAATTACAACCGAATTCAATTCCGAACCGAGGAATACCTACAGTACTACTACCTTTGATATGTACAGCTACAATTCCACACAATCTTGAAAGGTCTTTATGCGTTGCAATTTGAGGAACTACATCATCAGCTTTTTCGTGAGTTAGGCTATCAATTACTAAATCACGCATATACCTATATTGTTGAACAAAAGACTCAAGTGATTTATCCAGTACATCTAGTGCATTTTCTTCAATCCAAACCACTACATCAAGAAACTCTTCTGAAGGTAAGTCTTTATCGCAACAAAAGTGGATTGTACCATCCGATTTCTCAGGACTTGAGATACTCCCATATGCACCGTTTCGTATCTGTAAACCAGCAAAGCCAACGACTTTTTTTGATGTGTATTTAAAATACTCATCAGTGGTAGTTTCAGGGAATTTACAATCCTTTACATCAAACACTGAGCTCTCCTTTGTGAATTTAACGCCGCGTTAAGTGGTGAGCTACGCCGACCACCCTACCTAAACCATCGTGACATAAACACTTAACCCAAAGTAAGTCGAAAATGCCAAGCGTTGGGAATCCGTCTTAAACGCTTGTTAGGTGCACTTGATCGATTTACGTTTTTCTCTTTGAGTTAAAAGCCTTTTATGCTCCATAACTTCAAACTGTTGCTTACTTTTTATTGCTTCAAGTTCAAACTTGTCTCGGTCATAGAGTTTACGCCAGTTAATTACTGCATCATTACCCGTGAACCCTTTAACAGGGCCACATAATGGAAATGTACCGTTACTTCCATCCCCAACCTCAAACGTAAGCGGTTTAGAGTAAACTTGTTGAGGGTCGATGCGAGCAATAATATCCAACCCATCAAGCTTCTTGAGAGTATAAATCCCGATACTTAAACGGGATGTAGGCTCTTCAATGTACTCATGGGGGGCGACTCTGACACTTCGAGTTGAATTTACAATTTTCAAGTCGGCAGGTGTTACACTTTTCCATGAAAATTTTCGCTTGTGTATAAGGTCCAAAGTTGCAATATGACAACAAGGATGAAAATCTTCAGTACTATCCCGAGCAGTTAAAACAACGGCACATCCCCAAAAGCCTTTTTGCGGATGGGTTCTTATAACGTCACCAGGAGTCAAGGGGTTAACAATTGTTTTCATGTGCACCTAACGAGCCTGTAGGATTTCTTCCTTACTCGTTCTTAATTCTGATCTTACCTATATTTCATCATGATATGAACTTGAACGCATCAACACCTTATGATCTAATCTAAATTATTCGTCATGAGACACGGTTATGCCCAACTTCAAAACCGATTACTCGAACCAGAACATGTTTGTCCCTGTCATCATCGATGAGCAACTCATCCCTGGCACTATCGAGTATGCGATAGCCCATATCGTCGATAATCACCTCGACCTATCACCTTTTGATGTCCACTATTGCAATGACCAAAACGGAGCGGCCGCCTATCCGCCTTCCATCATGCTCAAGGTTATCTTTTATGCCTATTCTCTCGGCATTCTATCCAGTCGACGCATTGAAAAAGCTTGTATCAACAATGTCACTTTCATGTGTCTATCTGGCGATGTCAGACCACACTTCACCACCATCGCTGCCTTCATCGCTAAAATGAAAGACACCATTGAACCACTCTTTACTCAAGTCTTGATGATATGTGATGAACAAGGTCTTATCGGGCGTAACATGTTTGCCATTGATGGATGTAAAATATCATCCAATGCCAGTAAGGAATGGAGTGGCACACACGAGGAACTCCAACGCCAAAAAGAGAAACTAGAGCGTGCGAGTCGCCGCATTATCGAACGCCATCAAATCAAGACGCCCTACCTAACGAGGTGCTCGCACAAGACTTAAGACAAAAACAAAAGCTCGATAACAGCGCCAATAAAATAGGTACATTTCTCGCAAGTACTTACGACAAGTTAGGCTCTAATAACAAGCCCATAAAAAGCAACATAACTGACAACGATAGTGCAAAAATGACTACCTCGAAGGGCACGATTCAAGGCTATAACGGCATTGCTATCACTGATGACAAACACCAAATTATTTTGTACAGCCAAGTATGGGGCAGTGTCGGTGAGCAGCAAACGCTCAAACCTGCGGTACTCGCTTTAAACGAACAGATGGACAAACTGCCGAATTCTGCCGAGCACACGATCAAGTTCACGGCTGACAGTGGCTTTCATAGCAAAGCCAATCTCAAGTTCTTGGCGGGCACTCCGTACGATTGTTACATCGCTGACACGGCATTTCGCAGCCGCAATCCACTCTTTCAAAGCAGTGAAACCTACCAAACCGAGCAAGCAAAGAAACGTAAGAAGCGGTCCAAAACAGGCAAAACCTGTTATCCCATTGCCATGTTCGAGTTTGACCAAGATGCGATGACTTGCCGATGTCCCGCTGGGAAGATGATGCGCCTTAGCAGCAAAAATGCCGTAATACGTGGAGAGCGAGGCGCTCAGTTTTGTGGCTACCTCAACGACTGTCGGCAGTGCATTCACCAATCTCAGTGTATGAGGAAGCCTCCCGGTAAACAGCAAGGCCGACAAGTCTTCTTTATCTACAAAAACACCAAAGACTTTGACCATATGCAAGCGATGAAAAGCAAAATTGATAGCCCAGAAGGAAGGCGGCAATACAGTAAGCGCCTTGGGTGTGTTGAACCCGTTTTCGGCAATATCACCGTTAATAAACAGATGAATCGATTCACTCTGAGAGGTAAAGAGAAAGTCAACGCACAATGGGCGATGTTTAGCTTGCTTCACAACATAGAAAAGCTGAGAAATTACATTCATTAGAGGGGGAAACCCCTCTAAAACCTGCCAGAACAAGCAACGACGCCTATATCTTAAATTATCACCGTAAGCACCAATATCACGGCTCAGTATTTAAGCCAATTTAGACAGGGAAAGTTGTCGAAAAATCAGGTGGAATTGGAGAAAAACCAAGAAATTCTACAGCCTCAACGCCCTGCTAAGGGGTGAGCAACGCAATACCGATGTTGCTGCAAACCACCTTAGCCACTAAATTCAACGCATAGTGCAAATGCCACGCGTTGTGAATCCCTCTTAAGCAGTTTGTTATGTGCGTGCTATTTGTGTTCACTTTTACAGAAATTCACATGTTCGGAACAGGGCAACCATTTTGTTTTGTTAACTTCTAGATGAATAGTTGAGTTTCGGTCTTGTGACCATCTTTCACCATTATTGCAGTGAATCGTTAATTGATGATGTAACGAAACAATATTTACGTGATTTGTTTTATAGGGATTTTCCCATTTATTACCTACTTGAAACTTATTGTTTTCGATGAAACAAAGTTGTCCACCTGTTTCTACAGACTTTGCATATTTCACATTTGGATCACTAGAGCAACCAACTAAGAACAGAACTGCAAGAAACGAATATTTTATCTTCATACCAGATAACCTACTTTTTGCCCAAAGCACATAACATTCTTAATAACAGGCAGTCTCGTTTTTGTCTCTACCTGACTTTTTATCAACTTACCATAACTCATTAAAAACTATCGAATATACGTCATATTGCACACCCTACCATCACATAAAAACGAGACTGCGCGTTATCATTTTTTAACAATGCGCGTTATCTTAGCAAGAGTAGCGCTAATCCTATGATTAATAGCTTACTAATCTTCTCTCTACGAAACGAGACTGGACTGTCGGAAAAACATGCCAGACCGCAATAAGAGCTCCTCAATATGTGTTTGTCGTAAGCCATGCTTAATGACCGAAATGACAAAGCGAAGTAGATAACTTTGTTGTTCGAAGAGCATTGGCTGCTCACGCAGCCAACAGGATGTTATTGCCTATTGACAGGCAGAAGGCTCATATGTGTTAGGCATTCGTGCTCACAAGGTCTATTAAGGCCTTTTCGACTGTCATAGACGAATGTTTTTTTACTTCATATCCACTTGCAATACACTCAAACGTTCGATCATGAAAGGCAAATAAATAATGAACATAATGTCTATTGTCATGGGAAAACTCTGATACAACCTCGTAGCGATTTTCTAACTCATCAATCCAAGGTGAATTTTCCACTACATGTGGTTCAAAATTTAGAATACCTAAACCACTATAAGGGCTTTTAGATATTGCATCCTCTCCCGGCATACCCATACGGAACTCAAAGCAATGAGAAAAAGTTACTAATGCCACATCATTTTCAATATCGTAGTAAGCTAAATTAACAACATGCTCATCAGCAAAAACCATTGGGCTTGGTGCTCCTACCATAATATCGGGAAACACGTTTTCTATTGGTATTAACTTAGTACGCATAGTCATACTCCTTTGGATGCCTAACGCCTTGCTAACGGGCGATAACGCTATACCACCCAACTTAAAATTTGTACCCTAGACGCCGAAGCTGATTTGCATGAAAGTGGCCAAGCGTTAGGAGTCCCTGTTAAGCAACTTGTTAGGGCTTGAGACCGTCAGCTACAAATTTGCCACCTAATGATCCCATTATCAAACCTGAACCTTTGTTGATTATTAATTTAAACCGTAAGTAACTAGTTTGTGCTTTTGGACTTGATAGCATTATAGAAACTACTTCAAGTGCTCCAGAACGTTTTTACCAAATTTAACTTTAAACGAGTCAGTAGTTGTGTTGACGGACAATAATAGATTTCGATAAGAACCTGAGCAATGTTTATCAACATAATCATTGATATGTTGCTTAAAGTCAGAGGACAAAAGGTATGATGCTTGTTGCCCGTATGGTAAGTAAGTAGGTAAAACCGCACTTGATGGCTCAAATTGCTGAATTGACATTGCAACAGTTGAATCTGAAGAGTGTATTGTAATCGAGTTAATATTGCTTGGTTTATTACCATGGCTCGTAACAACAACACCTAGAGCATCATCGGGCATCCCCTGGATTACGAATACGTCAAATACACACTTTAAATTCTCACCACTGTTTTTTCTTTGTTGCTCAGCAAGCCAAAGGGAAGTGAAAACCGCACCAAGCGCACCTAACCCTGCAACCCAACCTCCCAGAGCACTTAGTGCAGGTATAACAATTTCAGTTAGAGAGCCTTTATCGTAGCTAACTCCAAAGCTTATACCTAGAATAAAGGCAAATGTAGCTATTAGAACTATACCAACAATCATTGATATGAATTTTATGTACTTCCAATCCACGAATTTTTCCTTGTAGTGCTAACGCCCGCTTAAGTGGTGAGCAACGCAATACCGATGTTGCTGCAAACCACCTTAGTCACTAAATTCAACGCATAGTGCAAATGCCACGCGTTGTGAATCCCTCTTAAGCAGTTTGTTATGTGCGTGCTATTTGTGTTCACTTTTACAGAAATTCACATGTTCGGAACAGGGCAACCATTTTGTTTTGTTAACTTCTAGATGAATAGTTGAGTTTCGGTCTTGTGACCATCTTTCACCATTATTGCAGTGAATCGTTAATTGATGATGTAACGAAACAATATTTACGTGATTTGTTTTATAGGGATTTTCCCATTTATTACCTACTTGAAACTTATTGTTTTCGATGAAACAAAGTTGTCCACCTGTTTCTACAGACTTTGCATATTTCACATTTGGATCACTAGAGCAACCAACTAAGAACAGAACTGCAAGAAACGAATATTTTATCTTCATACCAGATAACCTACTTTTTGCCCAAAGCACATAACGCCCGCTTAAGTGGTGAGCAACGCAATACGGTGTTTCCGCATACCACCTTAATCACTAAAATCAACGCATAGTAAAAATGCCACGCGTTGCGAATCCGTCTTGAAGCGTTTGTATGGATAATATCTCCATCTCAACGACAAGTTTCGGGTAATGTGAGACCCAGGCTTTAGCTGCAACTAAAGCTTTCCATGTAGTAGTTCGTTTAAACGCTGGCTCCTCTGTTGAGAGACCGATAACAAACATGAACACTACATAGGACTCCAAGCATAAACCTCGAATAGTCGACTGGGTCTCGAACCCGCATTACGCAAGCAAGAGTTAGCTTATTATGAATAATAAATTGAAGCAAAGCATCAACGTCGGAGTTGATACAGGGAAAACACAATTAGATATCCACATCAGACCGTTAGACATATTTTTCTCAGTAGAAAACACAGACAAAGGGATCAAAGAAGCATTAAAAGTCATAAATAAATACAGTCCTGAACGCATCGTAATTGAAGCTACAGGCCGCTTAGAGATGCCATTTGTGCTAGCTTGCGCCGAGGCCAATTTACCTATTGTGCGTGCCAACCCTGTACACATTAAACGCTTTGCTGGTGCTATTGGTCGAAGAGCTAAAAATGATCGTTTAGACGCTGAACTCATTGCACACTATGGTGAAGCCATTAAGCCTCAATTAACTATCATAAAAGCAGAAAACATAAGATTAATGAGTGACTTAGTCATTCGAAGAAATCAGTTACTATCAATGCAGACAATGGAAAAGAACCGTATACAAGTACTGCCTAAAAATCTGCATTCAACAATCAAACCAATGCTTACAGCTATGAAGAATCAAATTACCAAGATTGAAAGTAAGCTTGTTAAACTCATTGAAAATAGTCCGGAATATCAGGCTAAAAATACAATTCTACAAAGCGTTCCAGGCATCGGAAACATCGCAGCAGCATCGATAATCAGTAATGTACCTGAGTTAGGTTACATCACCAATAAACAAGCCGCTTCTCTCATTGGCGTTGCCCCAATAACGAGAGAAAGTGGGCGCTACAAGGGCAAGCGAGTAATCCAAGGTGGACGTACACAAGTTCGGACAGTTCTATACATGGCTATGATGTCAGCAATGCAATGTAACCCCCGTATTCAAGGCCACTTACACAAGACTTGTAGCAGCAGGAAAACCCAAAAAGGTCGCTATCATTGCATGTGTTCGCAAGATGGTAGTGATCTTAAATACGATGCTAAGAGATGGCGTCATGTGGGATGGGAACATAGCTAAAAATTAGTTATTGACGCAATAGTCGTTTGTTAGTTTCATTTTTCAAGCACAAGACATTGATACTGGGCTATTTTATTTAAATCTGCTGTATATTGCGGAAACTCAGATTGTAACAAACACAGAGCATCAGCAAATGTAATTTGATGCAAATTTGACGTGTAATCAAAGATTAAGCTATTTATACGTGATTCAAACGATTCTCTACCCGATTCAGCCTTGCATTGCTCCCACATGACTTGGTCGATTTCATCTTCAGGGTCTTCCAAAGGGCTATTAGCCTGAACATATAGGTTTGACAACATCGCTTCATACTGTGGTGTTGATAACTGCTCTTTACAACGCAATAGCCAAGCCAAAGTGATCAAGTTGTGTCCAAAGAAACCAAACTGTTCAATACAAGATGATAATACATCTGAGAGACTGGTCTTTACTGGCGCTGGGGTCGACTTAACCTTATCTATATTTGAAAACGTAGACGTAACGAACTCTGTAAAACGATTGAGAAAGGCTGGAATCTGATGTTCACTCAAATGTCTGTAGACACTATTCATTGCAAGCAATATCGTCACATTATGGGATAGGTATTCGTTAGCAGATGCTGCTTTGGTAGCAAAATGACGAAAAATTTCCTCAAAACCTTTGTTTTGATGCCACTGAAAAGTAGCTTGATAAGCTACAGGATAAATACCACTATTCAGTATTCTTTGAATACGAAAGTCTTGTAATGCAGGTGCTTGAACAGATTCCTCATATGTTGGATGCACCGACACTGAATCATTACCCATCAAAATAGATGTATGAGAAAAAAAGTTTGTTATTTTCACCAAAACGTTCAGCAAGGTAATTTGCAGACAAAAATGCTTTCAACGCATGAGGTTGATGAATTATTGCCCCACTATGTAAAGCTTGTTCTAACAATTCCGAATTGTTCATATGTCCTCCATGAAACTAACGAGCCTGTAGGATTTCTTCCTTACTCGTTCTTAATTCTGATCTTACCTATATTTCATCATGATATGAACTTGAACGCATCAACACCTTATGATCTAATCTAAATTATTCGTCATGAGACACGGTTATGCCCAACTTCAAAACCGATTACTCGAACCAAAACATGTTTGTCCCTGTCATCATCGATGAGCAACTCATCCCTGGCACTATCGAGTATGCGATAGCCCATATCGTCGATAATCACCTCGACCTATCACCTTTTGATGTCCACTATTGCAATGACCAAAACGGAGCGGCCGCCTATCCGCCTTCCATCATGCTCAAGGTTATCTTTTATGCCTATTCTCTCGGCATGCTATCCAGTCGACGCATTGAAAAAGCTTGTATCAACAATGTCACTTTCATGTGTCTATCTGGCGATGTCAGACCACACTTCACCACCATCGCTGCCTTCATCGCTAAAATGAAAGACACCATTGAACCACTCTTTACTCAAGTCTTGATGATATGTGATGAACAAGGTCTTATCGGGCGTAACATGTTTGCCATTGATGGATGTAAAATATCCTCCAATGCCAGTAAAGAATGGAGTGGCACACACGAGGAACTCCAACGCAAAAAGAGAAACTAGAGCGTGCGAGTCGCCGCATTATCGAACGCCATCAAAATCAAGACGCCCTACCTAACGAGGTGCTCGCACAAGACTTAAGACAAAAACAAAAGCTCGATAACAGCGCCAATAAAATAGGTACATTTCTCGCAAGTACTTACGACAAGTTAGGCTCTAATAACAAGCCCATAAAAAGCAACATAACTGACAACGATAGTGCAAAAATGACTACCTCGAAGGGCACGATTCAAGGCTATAACGGCATTGCTATCACTGATGACAAACACCAAATTATTTTGTACAGCCAAGTATGGGGCAGTGTCGGTGAGCAGCAAACGCTCAAACCTGCGGTACTCGCTTTAAACGAACAGATGGACAAACTGCCGAATTCTGCCGAGCACACGATCAAGTTCACGGCTGACAGTGGCTTTCATAGCAAAGCCAATCTCAAGTTCTTGGCGGGCACTCCGTACGATTGTTACATCGCTGACACGGCATTTCGCAGCCGCAATCCACTCTTTCAAAGCAGTGAAACCTACCAAACCGAGCAAGCAAAGAAACGTAAGAAGCGGTCCAAAACAGGCAAAACCTGTTATCCCATTGCCATGTTCGAGTTTGACCAAGATGCGATGACTTGCCGATGTCCCGCTGGGAAGATGATGCGCCTTAGCAGCAAAATTGCCGTAATACGTGGAGAGCGAGGCGCTCAGTTTTGTGGCTACCTCAACGACTGTCGACAGTGCATTCACCAATCTCAGTGTATGAGGAAGCCTCCCGGTAAACAGCAAGGCCGACAAGTCTTCTTTATCTACAAAAACACCAAAGACTTTGACCATATGCAAGCGATGAAAAGCAAAATTGATAGCCCAGAAGGAAGGCGGCAATACAGTAAGCGCCTTGGGTGTGTTGAACCCGTTTTCGGCAATATCACCGTTAATAAACAGATGAATCGATTCACTCTGAGAGGTAAAGAGAAAGTCAACGCACAATGGGCGATGTTTAGCTTGCTTCACAACATAGAAAAGCTGAGAAATTACATTCATTAGAGGGGGAAACCCCTCTAAAACCTGCCAGAACCAGCAACGACGCCTATACCTTAAATTATCACCGTAAGCACCAATATCACGGCTCAGTATTTAAGCCAATTTAGACAGGGAAAGTTGTCGAAAAATCAGGTGAAATTGGAGAAAAACCAAGAAATTCTACAGCCTCAACGCCCTGTTAAGGTGTGAGCAACGCAATACCGAAGCTGCCGCATACCGCCTTAAACACTAAACGCAACGCATAGTAAAACTGGCACGCGTTGCGAATCACTCTTGAATTGCTTGTTATGTACGCGCTTCAATGTATTGGCTTAATATTTCAATTTGCTGTTCGTGTAAAGTTAGCAAAGGACTGATTAACATAGCCTCTTTACCGCCTTTTTTAAGTGACAATAGAACTATTTTTGGATCACTATATAAATTAAGGAAAGGAAGACCGACGGCTTCGAAGTAGAGCTTCAATCTACGTGCAGAACCTACAGCATCGTCATACGAAGCCACAGGAAAGCGTCGTTGACCAACACCCTCTATGTTTCCAAGCTCAGCCCCACCAATTATCAACTTCTTCCTTTTATCCAAAAATTCAACTGCAACATCAGCTGTTACATCAAAATCTGACACATGATTAATACAACTGATATGCAAATACCAATTGCAATTACCAGACTTTAACTTAAAAGTGCGCTGTGATTTAACATACTTCCACTCAGGAAGAAGAGAACACAGCTCAGTCAGAAATACTTCCTGTAGTTCAGAAACTTTCATATCCCCTCAAGTACATAACGCCGCGTTAAGTGGTGAGCAACGCTACCACCCTACCTAAACCATTGTGCTGTAAACACTAAATTCAAAGCAAACCGAAAATGCCAAGCGTTGGGAATCCGTCTTAAACGCTTTGTTAGCTGCGTAGCTTTTTGGAGAGCAGGTTCTGTTTTGATTCGAATCCGGCGCTAGTATAAAAACCGATAGCTCCTGTGTTATTTGACCAAACATGCAGGTCAACTGAACTAGCGCCAAGAGCACTAGCCCACTTAGAAAAGTAAGAAACTAGCCCTGTAGCTATACCCAACTTTCGAGCTTCGCTAGAAACGATTAACTCTTCAATATATCCATACGTTCGTGATTGCGTCCAACGACGCTCTTTAACGTCAGTGAGATTCCCCAATAAAGCTCCGACTACCTTTCCATCGTGCTCGCTAACAATAAGCAACTGATTTTCATCAGATAGAATGTCTTGAAGCTCAGTCTCATTTAGTACATCTTCAGTTTTGCGAACAACATCTGGGGCTAAGTCTGAGTTGTGCTCGTTCTCAGCAATGAAAAGGCTAACCAACACATCTAAATCTTTGATTTGGGCTACACGAACCATAAATCTTCTCCAAGCAGCTAACATTCTTAATAACAGGCAGTCTCGTTTTTGTCTCTACCTGACTTTTTATCAACTTACCATAACTCATTAAAAACTATCGAATATACGTCATATTGCACACCCTACCATCACATAAAAACGAGACTGCGCGTTATCATTTTTTAACAATGCGCGTTATACCAGGAAGGGTGAGTGCCAATCCTTTGATTAACAATAACTTATTTAATCTTCTATTGACAATAGCGAGACTGAACTCTCAACAAAACAAGCCATTTTTCATACTCAAACCGAACTCAAACCCAATAAACTGTGTAAATACACAGTTATGGAGCGTAAAGATGGCAAGCAAATTTTTAGAAGAAATTCGACGACATATGCGAATGCGGGGATACAGTCTCAAAACAGAAAAGGCTTACTTATATTGGATCAAATACTTTATTCGCTTCAACAAACTAAAACATCCAAAAGATATGGGCGAAAATGAAGTAACGAGTTTTCTTTCTTATCTTGCCAACGAGCAGTACGTAGCAATCAACACTCAAAAAGTAGCGCTCAAAATCTAATTGGGACAGACACCTTAACAATCCATAAATTCAGGACACACACCAAAAGACCCAATTATCTTGTTAGCTGCGATGGTTAAAGCTACCCTTATGAACGCCATCACAAAGCACCTTTAGCCAAACAAAATACTCGTCCATCGAAGGATCTAGCTCCAAGCTTTCGTCTTTTCCTTTCTCATACGAAATCAACGTTAAAGTTCCGGAGTTAGGCTTAAGTTTTACGTAGCGAATATCAAACTTAATCGACTCATCTACCTTTCCAGGTAGCCATTCAAGATCCACTGGAAACTGGTAGATAAATTTATCGGTTGCGGCTAAAAACAACTCAACTACATCAATGAAGTCTTCAGTTTCAGATTCCGTAGGAATGTAATACTCATGTTCAACAGCATTGCGAACAGTATTTAATTTTTTAAGGATCCTCGGAGTAACAACTCCACACTTTTCACAAAACCCTAAATAAGCGTGAAAATTAGGAAAGCCACGCTTCTGTTGAACAAAACCTAATGACTTAGCAATGGTTTCAACTTGTAAATGCAACGCGCGTTTCGCATTGGATAGTGCGTTTACTAAGGTTCGACTTTGCTTTTCTTCACTCGAGGACTCGAAGTCTTCAATGGCAAAGTCTAAATATACTCATGGAGTCGTCTCCACCGGATAGGAAACCTTATCCCAACCTGAGGAAAAATGGGGGTCAAAATCATCGTAATTAGATGGTAAAGGTATCACTCTGATGTCTCCTGTGTGTTGTAGCGGCTAACATTCCTAATAACAGGCAGTCTCGTTTTTCTCTATGCCTAATTTACCATCAGCCTATAGTAAACCACTAAAAATTAAAGTAAATGTATCAAACTATACATTCTGTCATTGTGTAAAAACGAGCGTGCGTGTTATCACTTTTTAACCATGCGCGTTATCTTAGCAAGAATAGCGCTAATCCTATGGCTAACAATAACTTATAAAATCTTCTCTCTGCTAAACGAGACTAAACTGTCGGAAAACAAGCCACTTTTCATGCTCAAACCGAGTCTAACCCCAATAAGCTGTTTCAATGAACAGAAATAGGAGATGAAAATAGCCAGCGAATAGTTGTGATCAATCAAGGCTAAACAATGACGTTCAGCGCAATGCATCGAGCCAAGTTCATAAAATTTCAACCTTCCCCATGGTGTCAGTCAGAACCACACACCCCTTAATACGCACAAAGTTGAATACAAGAGATTTATCAAAATTCATCCATTAATTACCCATTAATTACTCAAAACCTCCCGGCGGTTAATTTTCAATCAATAGAACTTAAACAACAAACTTGGGAGAACTGAAACAAATGGACAAGCAATTTAACTTTAAGGGTTTGTTGCTCCTCATGGCGTTAGCCTTAATGGCGCAATTCACCTCTGGTTGTGATGGTTCAGGAGGAGGCAGCGACTCGACACCCTCTTCAAAACCAAACCAACAACAAGATGAGGTTACTGCCGAGTTAGAGTTAGAGCGACTGACTCTTACCCCCTTTCCGGTCAAAACCAAGGGAACGAGCGAACTAACCCTTATTATGGGCCACAAGCAATCTTTTCTCGCGGTGGCTGAATACTCGAATGGTCAATCTCAAGTGTTGACCAAGGAATTAACTATTGATGATTGGCAATCCAGTGACACAGAGGTGGGTGAGTTCATTCAATCCGGAGTTTTGCAGAGCAAAGACGCAGGCGTTGTGACTGTTTCTTTCACCAAAGGTAACCTAACCAGTAACTCAGTGGAAGTGGCTGTTGCCGATGCCGCCATCACAGATATTGTCATTACACCTTCAGTGATGAAAGTTGCCAAAGGTCATGTCCAGCAGGTAACCGCCACCGCGATATACAGCAACGGTCTTTCGATGAACGTCAGCGACTCTGTCACTTGGACATCGGACGATACGTCCATAGCGACAATTACATCGCTGAACGATTACAGCTTAGTCAAAGGTGATGGTATCGGTTCTACTGCCCTCACCGCATTTAAAGACGGGGTCACCAGTAATACGGTCGACGTAGAGGTGACCAACGCAGTGATCACCGCGATTAACGTGACTCCATCACTGGTCAATATCGCCAAAGGACAAAACAAAACCTTGACCGCCACCGCTATCTACAGTGATAACACCTCTTCAAACATCAGCGATTCGGTCACTTGGGCCCCTGTTGATTCCAGTATCGCTAACGTCACTGCAAGCGGATTATTATCAGGTGTCAAGGCCGGCATGACTAACCTTACAGCAAAAAAAGATGGCATCACCAGCAACGAGGTGGGAGCAGTGATCAGCGACGCCGTTATCACCAGCATTAGCGTCACCCCACCCACAATCACTCTCGCAAAAGGACAAACCCAAACCTTAACCGCCACCGCCATCTACAGTGATAACACCTCTGCCAATATCAGTGATTCAGTCACTTGGAAGCCTAACGATACCAATACTGCTTTGGTGAGTTCAAACGGGGTTTTGTCTGGCAGTAATGTCGGTACCACCACCCTCGTCGCTGTAAAAGATAGCGTCACCAGCAATACCATTGATATTGACGTCACCGATGCTGTCATCACAGAGATCAGCGTGATGCCCTCTGTCGTTAATATTGCCAAAGGGCAAAGACAAACATTGAGGGCCATCGCCACCTACAGCGATAGCACCTCATCGGATATCAGCGATTCTGTCACTTGGGTGCCTGTCGATGCCAAGACCGCGACGGTCAACGCTAGCGGAGTATTGTCTGGTAGCACTCCGGGCACAACTACCCTTACCGTATTTAAAGATGGGGTCACCAGTAACACGGTCGATGTCGAAGTGACCAACGCAGTGATCACCGCGATTAACGTGACCCCATCACTGGTCAATATCGCCAAAGGACAAAACAAAACCTTGACCGCCACCGCTATCTACAGTGATAACACCTCTTCAAACATCAGCGATTCGGTCACTTGGGCCCCTGTTGATTCCAGTATCGCTAACGTCACTGCAAGCGGATTATTATCAGGTGTCAAGGCCGGCATGACTAACCTTACAGCAAAAAAAGATGGCATCACCAGCAACGAGGTGGGCGCAGTGATCAGCGACGCCGTTATCACCAGCATTAGCGTCACCCCACCCACAATCACTCTCGCAAAAGGACAAACCCAAACCTTAACCGCCACCGCCATCTACAGTGATAACACCTCTGCCAATATCAGTGATTCAGTCACTTGGAAGCCTAACGATACCAATACTGCTTTGGTGAGTTCAAACGGGGTTTTGTCTGGCAGTAATGTCGGTACCACCACCCTCATCGCTGTAAAAGATAGCGTCACCAGCAATACCATTGATATTGACGTCACCGATGCTGTCATCACAGAGATCAGCGTGATGCCCTCTGTCGTTAATATTGCCAAAGGGCAAAGACAAACATTGAGGGCCATCGCCACCTACAGCGATAGCACCTCATCGGATATCAGCGATTCTGTCACTTGGGTGCCTGTCGATGCCAAGACCGCGACGGTCAACGCTAGCGGAGTATTGTCTGGTAGCACTCCGGGCACAACTACCCTTACCGTATTTAAAGATGGGGTCACCAGTAACACGGTCGACGTAGAGGTGACCGAAGCAGTGATCACCGCGATTAACGTGACCCCATCACTGGTCAATATCGCCAAAGGACAAAACAAAACCTTGACCGCCACCGCTATCTACAGTGATACCACCTCTTCAAACATCAGCGATTCGGTCACTTGGGCCCCGGTCGATTCTAATATCGCCAACGTCACTGCAAGCGGATTATTATCAGGTGTCAAGGCCGGCATGACTAACCTTACAGCAAAAAAAGATGGCATAACCAGCAACGAGGTGGGCGCAGTGGTCAGCGACGCCGTTATCACCAGCATTAGCGTCACCCCACCCACAATCACTCTCGCAAAAGGACAAACCCAAACCTTAACCGCCACCGCCATCTACAGTGATAACACCTCTGCCAATATCAGTGATTCAGTCACTTGGAAGCCTAACGATACCAATACTGCTTTGGTGAGTTCAAACGGGGTTTTGTCTGGCAGTAATGTCGGTACCACCACCCTCATCGCTGTAAAAGATAGCGTCACCAGCAATACCATTGATATTGACGTCACCGATGCTGTCATCACAGAGATCAGCGTGATGCCCTCTGTCGTTAATATTGCCAAAGGGCAAAGACAAACATTGAGGGCCATCGCCACCTACAGCGATAGCACCTCATCGGATATCAGCGATTCTGTCACTTGGGTGCCTGTCGATGCCAAGACCGCGACGGTCAACGCTAGCGGAGTATTGTCTGGTAGCACTCCGGGCACAACTACCCTTACCGTATTTAAAGACGGGGTCACCAGTAACACTGTCGATGTCGAAGTGACCAACGCAGTGATCACCGCGATTAACGTGACCCCATCACTGGTCAATATCGCCAAAGGACAAAACAAAACCTTGACCGCCACCGCTATCTACAGTGATACCACCTCTTCAAACATCAGCGATTCGGTCACTTGGGCCCCGGTCGATTCCAGTATCGCTAACGTAACCGCGAGCGGAGTGTTGTCGGGAGCCAAGGTTGGAATGACCACCCTCACCGCGATAAAAGATGGCGTTACCAGCAACGAGGTGGGCGCAGTGATCAGCGACGCCGTTATCACCAGCATTAGCGTCACCCCACCCATAATCACTCTCGCAAAAGGACGAACACAAACCTTAACCGCCACCGCCATCTACAGTGATAACACCTCTGCCAATATCAGTGATTCAGTCACTTGGAAGCCTATCGATACCAATACTGCCTTGGTTACTTCAAACGGGGTTTTGTCTGGCAGTAATGTCGGTACCACCACCCTCATCGCTGTAAAAGATAGCGTCACCAGCAATACCATTGATATTGACGTCACCGATGCTGTCATCACAGAGATCAGCGTGATGCCCTCTGTTGTTAATATTGCCAAAGGACAAAGACAAACATTGAGGGCCATCGCCACCTACAGCGATAGCACCTCATCGGATATCAGCGATTCTGTCACTTGGGTGCCTGTCGATGCCAAGACCGCGACGGTCAACGCTAGCGGAGTATTGTCTGGTAGCACTCCGGGCACAACTACCCTTACCGTATTTAAAGACGGGGTCACCAGTAACACGGTCGATGTCGAAGTGACCAACGCAGTGATCACCGCGATTAACGTGACCCCATCACTGGTCAATATCGCCAAAGGACAAAACAAAACCTTGACCGCCACCGCTATCTACAGTGATGCCACCTTGTCAGATGTGAGTGACTCCGTCACTTGGGCCCCGGTCGATTCTAATATCGCCAACGTAACCGCGAGCGGAGTGTTGTCGGGAGCCAAGGTTGGAATGACCACCCTCACCGCGATAAAAGATGGCGTTACCAGCCTCACAGTAGACGTTAAGGTCAGTGACGCAGTGCTCACCAGTATTAGTGTGACACCGACCAAGATATCACTCGCCAAAGGGCAAAATCGAGCATTGACGGCCACCGCCACCTACAGTGATAACACTACCTCCAACATCAGTCGCTCTGTCAATTGGGTGCCAGTCAATACCAGAGTCGTAAACGTAGACTCTAGTGGGAAAGCCACCGGAGTGGGCATAGGTACCACCACAGTGACCGCCGTAAAAGACGGCTTTGCGAGCAACGTAGCCTCAGTGAAAGTCACTAACGCGGTGATGACAAAGTTAACTGTAAACCCGCCCGCTGTCGGGTTGATGCCCAATGGTACTCAGCAGATGAGAGCCACTGCCACATACAGTGACGGCACCTTGATCGATGTAACTAATTCCGTCAGTTGGTCGGCATCACAAGGGAATACCATTTCATTAACTGCCGGAGGCTTCGTCACAGGGCTCAATTCAGGGACGAGCAGCATTACGGCTAGATACAAAACTTTTGGACAAATAACTAAGGTTAACGTATGCACTAGCACTAGTAATCGTAGTCCAGATGGTAAGTGTATTTACACCTTGAATGTCGGCAACAATAATTTGTTTACCAACTCCCCATCTGTCGCTTACTTAGACAGCCTAGGCATCGGTGGAAGTGGTTATACAAGTGGTGTGCATCGTTTTATTCGTATGGGAGACTATTACAAATTCAACCACACTAAGGCGGTAGCACTATGCAATAAATACAGCGAATTTAATCTTGCGGGGCGCACTAACTGGAGATTACCGACAGTTAGTGAAATCAAAGATATATACAAAAAAAATAATCACGTTAAAGGGTGGAATAATACCCTCTATTACTGGACCTCAAGTAAACAGGGCCCATCATCGTATTATGCGTATAAGTACATACCAGCTCGACCTGGGCATTCATGGGTAGCCCGTAACCCATCAGACATGCTCTTCGCCGCCTGTCTTTCTAATCCATAGTTTTCGATGTATTAAAGGTTGAGCGCAATTACTAATGCAAAAGGTTGTCTATTGCTAGTTACTTTACTGTTAATATGGTTAGAGACGAAAAAAGACGTCCTCGGGCGTCTTTTCTTACGAGTGCTATCAATTTCCTAACCTCAATGAGTTCACTTTCTTTTTGTTATGCAATATTAGCTTTAGCACCTTGAAAGTTTTATGATGGTTATTGACTGTATACAAAACAGTTTTTATTCTCTTCCTTGCTAAGTAAGTGGTGGGTTTACAACCTAAAAACCACAGTGAAACAGAGCCTGCTTGCGATAAATTCGTCAATTATTGATTTTTAATCAAATACTTGCTGAAAGCCAAATTTACAGCTATTCCAGATCTTTATTACCTAAAAGTATAGCGGCCACAACTAAAAACATACCCGACATTCGGTCTAACTGCTGCTTCATGTTGTCACTTAGTCGACATGCTATCGACTCGGCAAATTTGCCGTAACAACATAAGAACATGCCATCGATTATCAGATAAGTCGAACTTAATATGACAAATTGCATCAACAGACTCGAGTCTTGACTGATGAATTGAGGAAACAGAGCGGCAAAGAAGATCACTGCTTTTGGGTTGGCTGCTGATGTTATAAAACCTTGCCAGTATAACGAGGATTTAGAGTGTTGTTTTACTCGTTGGTCGACTGAGTTGCCTGAGTTAAAGAAAATGAGCTTGATGCCTAAATATAACAAATACGTGACACCAGCCCACTTCACTATACTGAAAAAATGCTCAGAACTCGCGATAACGGTAGCTAAACCTAATGCTGCAACGAGCATCTGAATTAGATTAGCTGTTAGATCTCCGACCGCCGTATAGACCGACCGCCGAAATCCATTGCCAATACTATTCGACAACATAAGTAACTGGCTTGGGCCCGGTGTACTCATTAACACCAAAACGGTTGCCACGTAAGTAAGCCAAACTTCAAGTTCCATACTACTCTCCTTATTTATCCGGAGTGAAAGCGTCTTGTTTAGGTAGCGCCTCATATATCATAACTCGAGTATGTTCACTCGGGTTCAATATGACGGTACCCCGAGGTCGATAGTTTTTGTTAGTCACTAGGTACATGTCATCGATATCCATACCTACATTTGAAAACTTGCCTATCACTATCACGCTCATCCCTTTTTCAGCGGCGGCCCAAATCTCTTTGTCTCCGTAGCAAATACGCTCAAACCTTTCTAAATATAAGCCACCTTTGCACGCCGGTTTTGCTCCTGTTATAAATCGACTTGTTTTCCCTTTTACTGCTAAATGCAATGCCGCTTCCTTACTATTGTAAGTGTGCACCACTTGCACAAAAAGGGTTAGCACGCCGGCAAAAAGGAAGCCGTGTATCATTAAAAAACCCAAAAATGAGTAGCACATATCTTTGCAGGATAATTTCTCATCTGAAGAGCACTGTTTTCTAACTAGCCACGCAAAGCAGACTACGCCAGATGATATATACAGCATCCAGTTGATATCCACTATCTGCTCTGGCCAATCAAACTTATACCAATTGTCTGGCCACATAAGAACAACAAACCCAATCAAAGACAGCATCGTCCAAATAAAAACCAGCCCGCCTAACAATGTCTTGGGTTTTATTCGTGCTATCAGCGCTTTCCAACCACGTTGGTCGTTGTTGTCCAAATTTATTGGTTTTTTGTCCAATCCTATATGCTCACTGAGTTTAATCATGTTTTCATCGAGGTCATCTCAAAGACAACTCACTGGCGAACTAAAATAATCAAGACCACCAAATGTAACCAGTCATCTGGATGGCGATGCGCCATTGCCGACTTTGCCATTACTACCAAATATTAAGTACCGTAATAAACCTGCGCTTTTCAACAGAGTGCCTGCCAATCATTTTAACTTGCGAAGGCACAAAGCTATTTTCTTTGTAAACGGGTTGGACCTCTAAGCGATTAATCAGCTTATCCTTGATTAAACTAAGTACATTCTGTGTATTTTGTTCGTGTGCCGCCGAAATATCTTCAGGGACGAACACGATATTCCTAGGTTCATTTTTGCCACCTAATTCAGTCGGTAAGAGCAGCACTTCAAAGAGTTCACCTTGCTGTACGAGTTTCAATGCTTTTTCTCGTGTGTCTACCTTTGAGAAATCAGGAGTGGGTTCTGCATTTACCACAGCAATCAATAAAAAACTGAAAACCACTGCGATGAGCTTTTTCATATCTTCTCCGTTAGGTTTTAATTAGGTCGTGGGCAGCCACAATCGCAATTGTGCTGTAAACACTGAAGCGGGTACATACCGAAAGTGACAAGCGTTGCGAATCCGCTTAAATGGATTGCTAAATGCAATTTGTTGATTATCCTATCTATTCAATCATTAAACAACCGAGCTCAATGATGGAATTCGAAGATTTAGCCAAGCTGCTTTGCAGAGAACTTACCCTAGAATCAAAATCAGGCCATACGTTCAACTGGAATTATCGAGGTGATAATAAAATTGCGATAAAGCCACAAGGTTTTGATACTAACGCACTGACGTTGCGTCAAACAACGTCAGACTTGGTTATTGAAGTCACAGACTCTGGAACCAATGACTACCTGTATAAAGAAACCAGTATTACAAAGGCGACTGCCCTCGGCCTTAAGGCACTGTCAAACAAAATCAAGTAGTCATACCGATATCACCGAGCATTACCGAAATAGCACGCCGAAATAGATAATTTTGTTGTTTGAAAAGCATTGGCTGCTATCGCAGCCAATAGAGTGTGGTAGCCTTAAAACGGGCTGAAAGCAGATATGTGTTAGGTGTAAACCTCCGAGACTTCAGAAACAGTAACCCCCATTGCTAAATAAGAAACCCCTGCGTCAGCTATAGAACCAAGGAAACCATGGAACCGAATATTGCCATTTTGGCTAGCCTCATCGGCGATCAAGCGCGCGCTAGGATGCTAACTGCGCTGATGGGAGGCCAAGCGTTAACAGCCACGGAGTTGGCACTAGAAGCAGACATCACAGCCCAAACGGCCAGTAGCCATTTGAACAAGCTGGTGTCAGGTGAACTGCTCGTCGTGCGCAAGCAAGGTAGGCATAAGTATTTTCAGTTGAAAGACGCCCAAGTTGCCGAGTTGTTAGAGCAGTTGCTTACCGTCACCGCTGCAATCCCTCGCCTGAGGGGAACAACCGATCCACGCCTCAGGCGTTCACGCGTGTGTTACGATCACTTGGCTGGCGAACTTGGCGTACGCCTGTTCGATGCCATGGTCGAGAACCAATGGCTGGTTGACACAAGTCATCACGCCCACCTAACCGACAAGGGTCGTCGCCAGTTCGAGCGTTTAGGGGCGGATGTTGAAGCCCTGACCACTGGCCGGCGCCCTCTGTGTAAAGCCTGCCTAGATTGGAGTGAACGGCGTAGTCACCTTGCGGGCAGTTTAGGTCAATGGATACTGGACGACCTCCTCAAACGCCAGTGGGCTAAGCGTGATTTAGACTCGCGAGCGATAACGTTTTCGCCACAGGGCTTAACGGCTTTCGCCAAGACCTATCAACTGGGCACGGACAAGACGAGTAGAGACTGAATCACGTTTTGTTTCTTTCGCTTTATTGATCGCAAGTCGCTATGTCGAGAATCACGGCAAATCTTAACCTTTCTATGCCACACTATTGACATGCCTTCGTTATGATAGTGATTCCATCGATGGCTATCGACACTAAAAGGAGGAGAGATGGAGCGAATGTCCACTAAGTCAGCAATGTGGTTAGGCCTGTGCCTTATTATCGGTTTGGGCGTATTAGGGTTCTTTATCCAGCAAACCGCTATCCAGTACAAAGCCTATGAACGCGTTGTTACCGTTAAGGGCCTATCAGAACGTGAATACCCTGCTGACACTGTGATTTGGCCGATTCAGTTCACCGTTGCAGGTAATGATATGGTCGCCCTGTTTCGCGACATTGACAAACAGACGGCCCTTGTTCAGCAATTTCTGAGTAGCAAGGGAGTGGATTCATCGAGTGTCTCGCTGTCATCCCCTGCAGTCACTGACCGTAAAGCCCAGCAATACGGCGGAGAGCCGAACATTGAATACCGTTACTTAGCGACCAGAACCCTCACCGTATACAGCCAGAATATTGAAATGGTGCGGACGGCCATCAACGAAATCGGCGAATTAGGCAAGCAAGGTGTGTTGCTCAATCAAGATCCCTACACCAACCGTGTCGATTACAGTTTTACTCAGTTAAATGACATTAAGCCTGACATGATTGAAGAGGCAACCAAAAACGCGCGTGAGGTGGCCGAGAAGTTTGCCAAAGATTCGGACAGTTCGCTGGGGAAAATAAAGCGTGCCACACAAGGGCAATTTTCAATTTACGATCGTGACAGTAATACACCCTACATCAAAAAGTACGTGTCGTGTCAACCGTGCAATACTATCTGTCGGATTGATCAGTCACTGATACCACAAAGCCAGCGCTTATACGCTGGCTTTCGTTATATTCGCGGTGCACAAAACGCTCATGAATGCTGCGCGACAACCAGCAGCACAAACCAGACCAAGGGCAAACATTGGGCAATCCATTCAACCCGCTTGGCAGCTCTCGTGGCGACTGTCATACTCTCATCCCGTTACCGTTAAAAAGACGGTAACAGTCTAGACAGTTTCTTTAATTTTATATGGGATCAGGCGCATAAAAGTAACAACAATAACTATCACTTTTAACAGTAGATGTGCTGAAACCTATGTTGCGCCCGCCGCTGGCCTCAGCCGTCATGGTCCACGAGTGGTCATTCTGTGTTTACTTGACCGCATGCATTCGCTGTTGAAGCATTCTGACCCGAAAAGGATAATCAATAGTGGCTATCATCCGGTGGATGAAAGTGGCAGTCCCACCCGAGCAATAGTGCGATCCACCTTCCAATAATAAGCTTCCGGCTTCTTGCCCTAGTTTGAATTCAAGCGCGTAGCATTGCTCACCACCAATGAGTGACTCATCCGCCGAAGAGAAGTACAAAACGTCAAGAGCGTATTGATTGACCCACTGTTCATTCTCCTCTGGTATTCCCTCGGCAGGTACGACATTTTTTACGTACAACACCGGCAATTGCAAATAGGACTGCATTCCCTCACTGCGTAGCTGGGGGCCATCACGTTGTCCTCCGATAAGGTTAGGTTCATTATCCTTCAACCCGATACACGCGACTTCATGAAACAACGGGTTGTTGTCGCGCCAAGAGGCTGGTATCGCAGACAGACTCTCGTAGCCCGCGATCGGACAGGGTTCAGGAGACACAAACTGAGTATCTAATGTTTGGCTACATTGGTTCACATTGGTTTGCAGCGCGCTTTCTGCCCTGGATGAATAACGTGAACGATCACTCACCATCCAAGAATGATACACCTCATCGTCCAACGACAAACAGGCTAAAAGCTGGTTGGTTTTACGGTAATAAAGCATCAAATCGCTGATCAACCAGAGCCCTTCATTGAGGACGGCGTCCGACTTTTGCGCCATGGCGTAGAAGTCGCATTTCTGTTCATAAAAGGTACTGAGTTGGTGGGCTGCATCGCTGACTTCATTGGCCTGATAAGCGGCCAGTGCGCTATTACGTATCGCGCGGATCTCGCCGATCTCGCACGCTGCGCTCAGTGCCGAGCTGAGCAGACCAATTGCCAAGACAACCCATCTTATCCAGTGCCAATCACCCAAGGGAGAGAGGCTGATTTGTTGTGCTCTCATCGTGTGCGATCTTCCACTTCGTCAAACGTCTCGACACCGACCCGTTCACCCAACTGGCGCATAGGGCGCATGGACTCAGGGTCGCTTTGTCCCCAAAAGGCTTCCCAGTCTTGACGAGTATGCCATTTAGCGATAGTGAGAACCTTGTCTGGCGTTTGTGTCGAGCGGTATAAGGCACTGCCAAGTGCGCCCGGCACCGTTTCATGTATAGTGTCCGTCACTGCTTGCCAAGCAAGCTGAAACTCGGTCATCTTCTCAGCGACGACACGCCATTCGTAAATCACTCGAAACACCCTAAACTCTCCTTATCTTTGTTTATTGAACCCTGTCTCAATGCGGCGGAGGCTGCCACCTTGCCCTATCAGCAACAGACGTTGGCCTTGATGGTGGCGAGCAACGGCACGCCTTACCGTGTGGGTGGTCTTAACGGCATTCGTCCTCTCAACCCATCATCGGGTTAAGAGTACGAGTTTTTCGATCCACCCTGACCTAAGCCTCTGACAATACTACCAAATGCCCTCAAATTCAGGGACATTTTTCGTTCTCAAAATAACAGAGATCGATAAACAATCGGTGGGAATCGCAATACTGAAAAAGCCACACTGACAGCCAGAATGGTTCCCGCTTGGCGCAAACCAGGTCGCGGCTACGCGATAACCATGGCTTAGAATGCGACAACCGAGTCAACATACGGTGACATGACACCCCAAAGTGTTGTCTCTAGCCTTCCACTACCCTGTCCTAGTGCCCAGTCTGGGTAAAGCAACACGGACGGTGCCCCTGCCTCTTGTGCGGCTAAAAACTGCGTTAACATCGAGCGCTCTTGGTTATCAGTCCGGACAGGCTTGCCTGCTAGCAGCGCGTTGGCAGGGAGCGTATAACATTCAGGTTCTGCCGAGCGACGCCACAAACATACCGATGTGTCTTGATAGGCAAAAAGCTTAAAAAGGGTCAACCAAGTCTGCAAGTCAGTGGCATACGCTGTCAGCCCCGTCAGCACCCACTCTTGAGCGTTAGAGTATAAGTGAAGTTCATTGAGGATGGCTTGTTCAAGTTGGTGTGGTTGCCCACTGGGTATCCCTAGGATACGTAACGTCACGATACCATTGGCGCTGTGACTCTCTACCCATGCCCCCTGATCCGTATTCGGTAAGATTGTCTGATCACCTTGTACCTGTGCTCTAAGATCCATCAATAGCTGGTCCCATTGTGCCTGTGACTCAATGGTACTGGCTCTGAGCAAATACGGCTGATAGAGTTGTTGCCATTGGTCTTGGATTGCCTCGTACTGAGCATAGTGATCGGTCACGGATGCCCACATAACGTCAAAGTCATCGGCATAACCTCGTGTGCTCGCAGCCTTACTTTGAGCGACAGCCTCATGCAAAACAATCGTAACAAGGTCGGTGTTAGTTCGACCGAGACTGTCTTTGGCATAAAGTTCAAACTCATAGGTGCCCGCTGCAGTTGGGTTGAGTGCGGTCGCTGTTAGCTCGTCTTCATTCAACAAGGCCAATTGCTGAGGCCCCGATACCTGACGCCAACGCGTGTCTTTGATCGAGTAAAGATAAGCAGGATAAGTCTTAGCGGAACCGCTTAAAGTCAGGTTGTCGATCGGCAGGGTATGTGCTTGATCGCTACCTGCATTCACTGTCGGTTTGGCGTACTTTTCGCCATCACTGGCATCGCCGCCACAGCCAACCAATAATGCCAGCACCAGCGTAGACAATAACCGCCAAATGGTAGCCAGCAGCGCGCGCTTTGGTGAGGCCAAGAATAAGCGAGGGACAAGGCTGATTCGCGTCGAGAGTTTGAGTTCCATGTGAGGTCCTTTTGAGTCACTGAATAAACGGTGTCTCAAAATTACATTCACAAAGTAAATAAATCGTTGGCGTTTTATGGACCAATTGTGTCCTATTTGGTCACAAACCCTTCGTCCTCACTAGGGCGTGACGCTTGGCAGGGCCAGCGTAACTCAAACTTCGCCCCACCAAGTGAAGAGGTGGTCACCTGAACACTGCCCTCATGCCACAACATGATTTGCTTGACAATGGCCAGCCCCAGACCGTGGCCTTTGCCGCTCGCGCGCGTTTGGTTATCGAGTTGAACAAAGGGCTCAAACAATCGCTCGGCATCATTGTGTGAGACGCCAACCCCATCATCTTCCACCCCAATCACGTAGTCGCTCTCGTGTTGTTCAAAGGTCAAGCGTACTGTCGTACGGGCATATCGCCCAGCATTGGAGAGCACATTTTTTACCGCTCGCATCAGCCCCGTGTGATCAATAAACAGCGAATGTTGTTCTAAGGCGTGGGGGGCACCCACTCGACCGTTAAATGCGGGTGCACCAAGCGATATTCTTCCACTTCTTGCTGCAATGCAGGAACCAGACGAGCGTGCGAAAACTGGCGCCAATCCGTCATGCGACTGTAGCGCGCCAAGAGCAGATTTTGGTTGATCAAGTGATCCAAATCCTCAATGCTGTTTTGCACTGAACGTTGGTATTTAGCCTTTTGCGCGACAGCAAGCGTATCATCCTCAAGCATTTCTAGTGCAAAACGCAGACGGTAGAGAGGGGTGCGCAAATCGTGAGCAATCGCATTGGTCAATTCTCTCTGACCTGCGATCAGGGTTTCAATATTATCGGCCATGGTATTAAAAGAAACGCTCAATTGGGATACCACAGACAATCGACTCGCTTTCGCCCGTTGGGAGAGCTGCCCGTGGCCGAAGGCATTGGCGGTAACCACTAAGCGTTTAAGGTCACGCCACAACGGGTACACCCAGATCACCAAGGCCAGTGAAACAGACAGAAAGAACAACCCACCAATGGCGCTGGTGAGTTTGACTTGCGTGGTCTGCGACAAATGATCTGCCACTTGCAACCACACCTCCGGTGCCACAGGCGCGAGCAGTTCGACCAGCCCCTCTTGGTTGAGATAACTCACTGCCTCACCCGGAGCAAGGGCAATCGCCTCCTGCGCCTGAGGCAGTAATTGCTCGTCTCTGATCAAGCTCACCACAAACGGAATGGAAGCGGTTTGCACAGCCAAATGTTCCTCCCATTGCGAGGATGGCTGCGCGCGCAGAGATTCTGCCATCAGGTACAAGGTACCTTTGGCCTGATTCAGCGCCGCCTGCTGCGTCGATTCATTGAGGGCGAAATAGATCAGTTGATCACTGTCTCCTACTCGCTGCAACAGCGCCATTGGATCACCATAGAGAAAGGTGATCCGGCCTTCGACTAGGCTTGGATACTTAACCTCATTGTCTTGATATTGCACTAGGGGCTGTAACTTGAGCGGATAAGCAAAGTGCTGTGCGTATCGCTTTACCACAGACGGCCATTGTGTTTGCGGATAAGTCAGCAGTGTTTGTGTCATTGTCGAGACATTGTTCGCATAGATTTGCTGATAGAACTCTTCAGAAAAGCTTTCGTTGAGACGTTGAATGGGGCTCCACTGTGTAGGGATAAGAAGCAGGATAATAGGGACAAAAACCGCCAGCCAGAGCACAGAAAATGCGCGGATCATGTTGGGCTCCTTAGCTGGCAACACACAGTTGGTATCCCACGCCACGCACCGTCTTGATCAGTGCCGGATCATGGGGGTCATCATTGAGTGTTCTGCGCAAGCGAGAGATACGCCGGTCAATCGAACGATCCAGCCCATCGTACTCAAAGCCACGGATACGCTGAGCAATGTCATCTCGCGATACCACTTGCCCCACATGCTGAGCGAGCAACAGCAGCAACTCAAATTCCGAGGTCGTTAGCTTCAGCGCTTGTTGGCTGAGGACAACACTGCGATGTTGCAGATTGATCACCAAGTCTCCCAGCCTGAGTTCATTCGTTTTCTCTCCACCCAAACTTCGAGCATGACGACGGAGTAAAGCCCGTATGCGAGACAGGAGCAACCGCGGCTTCACCTGTTTAACAATATAGTCATCGGCGCCCAATTCTAAGCCCATGACTTGGTCCAAGTCATCGTCTAACGCCGTTTGCATTAAAATCATGCCCTCGAAATGCGGCCGGACAGCACGACATACTTCCATGCCGCTTTGTCCCGGTAGCATGATGTCCAGTACTACCAAATCAGGGGAATCCGTAAGAATGCGGTCGACAGCTTCCAAGCCATCGGTCACTATGGTTACGGAAAACTCGTAGTTCTGCAAAAAATCTCTGATCAATTCAGCGAGCTCTACGTCGTCTTCAACGAGCAGGACTCGATGGGCCGATTGCACCGTCATAGCCACCTTCCAGTGAATGCTTTTAGTGCAAACTATACATTTATAACATGCTAATCAGTGTGACCATTTGTGACCAATCCGCAAACTTGTGACCCGCCCCATAGTTAGGACGAATCGATAAAAAACGCTCAACATAGGCATGTTGAGCGTTGTTTTTAACCGCCTTGACACTAAATGTCATTATGCAGTCTTGATTGAAGAGTAAGGTAATCTGCTTAAAAATCTCGATTATTGACTTCGATGAGCTCCAAAATGAGTTGCCCTTTTTCCCCTACGTAATCCATGCTGACAGCACCCGACGCTTTCTGTGTGATCGTATCTGCCGTCGGCACCGCTCGTCTCACACCATGTCCGGTTTGGTAGATCGAGTAGTACCAAGAGTCAACCAGCGCATTGAGCTTGCCGACAAAAGCCTTATTTATTGCTTTAACACCAGCGTGTTTTTCCGTGTCTTTGACGCTCTTGTAAAAGCCTAACCAACGATTTTTCTGGGGCACACCTAACTTATTGCTGATATGGTGTATTAGAGTTCCCGGCCGGATAATACTGCCTGTGGCCACGACAACTAAACCTTCCAGTAACAAGCCGGGGGAATTCCTCGCTAGGTTTTTACCCCCAGTCTGCACACATGGAATATTAAGCGACATGACTTTCAGCTTTTCTTCATCAAGACTAAAACTGGTGTTCATCAGCTTATCTAGGTATTTTTCGTGACGCTTCAAATTGTGCTGGTTAGAGGTTCCACCTGATTTATGTTGATTATAGTCACCAAAAGTATCGACTGAGTTACCCCATTTTAAACGGTGCTTATCTTTGGCTTTATGAAATAGACAGATCACTTTTCCTTTGCGGATACACTCGCCGACACTTTTGTGCCAGTAGTCAGACGTAGGCATAAGTTGCGGACCAAAATCGTTGGCGATCCGTTTGACAATCGGGAACGCATTACCTTTGTATACAAACTTTACGACGATGGGTTCTTTTTTGCATGCCGCTAAGATAAATAGCCGGCGTATTTCTTGTCTCGCATCCACCTTGTCGAAGGTGACACCGCCATGAAAACCATAAATCTTGCCTTTCTTCTCTTTGACGCGGATGTCGAAGTAGCGAATTCCAGCTTTAAACTGACTCGCTAAGTTCAGGGTTTGGGTAACGGTGCCGCCACGCACGAAAGTGGCGATATTACGGGTAAAGAAACTGCCGCGATAGGCGAAAGTCATGGCATCATGCGCACCGGGCAGAGTATAGGTAGCAAGAGGTCTATCAGCCAAAACTCCGCCTCTGGAGACCAGTTCTTTAATCCAGTTATCCAGCTTAGCTACGTTAACGCCATGAGTACGATTTAGAAAATTGTAACCTTTGAATCCAGTGTTCATATTGGTAACAACGGGCAAAGTTTGTAAGCCATTACGGTAATTTCGAATTGCAGTTGCTAAATTATTGTCCACTTTGACCTCTCTATATTCACACAAAATGCATCCCAAAGGTTTGAGGAGTCACAAACCCATCGTAGCTTTAAAATTATTTTTATCGATAAGTATTGGTGGCGAATCTCTATTCGTAAAGGCACTCTATTTAAATTTTCACTCCATATGAAACTAGATAAGTATAATGTTAATAGTGAAATAAAGATCCGCTTTCGCCGGCCTCACTGACCTTTGCTTTTGCTTGACCAAAGGTTGCGGCAGTAAAGACAAATTCATAGCGACCGAAGAGAAGTGATTTATTTAGAAACTACGCCGTAGCTCTACAATTAATTTAAACCACAGTTTTTTATGCATTTAATTTAATAAAAAATACACCTTTAAATTAAATCAATACATTATTAAAAGCTATCAAATAAATTACCCATCAATTAGTCAAATTCACCCTGAGAATAATTTTAATATATTGAATTAAAAGCAGATATTAATAAACAATAGAAATCTTGCCTTGATGCTGTTCAAACGATAATGTGGATGCGGCTAGATACTAAAAAGACGTCCTCGGACGTCTTTTTATGTCAATGCGGTGTTGAGTAAGCAAGGCAACCAAAGTTCAATAGTCAGCTGTACTTTTTAGCGGCTTCTTGGCTGCGGGCCGCTAACGCGGCTTGTACTGAGTTGGGCAGTAACCTCGAGTCACGTCTGGGCTACGTAACTTGTTGTGTTTTGTCTTACGACCTGACACACGTTCACGCCACAATTTAAAGCTACTCGGTTTGAGCCGTCTGCGCATAAACTGAATAACGCTGGATTCATTCAAACCATATTGAGATTCGATGGCCTCAAATGGCGTACGGTCTTCCCATGCCATTTCTATTATTCTCGACTCTATTTCTGAGGTCAGTTGCATTTCCCATCCCCTGTTTGTGAAAACGACATTTCTACGACCAAAATTGAGCCTTGGTTCAAATGCAAACTCAGTATTCCTCAGCAATGATCAGTTGATCATTAGATTCTATAACGATAAAAGCCACGGAATGCGGTTTGTGGCGAAAGCCAACAGAACAAATAGCCATTGAGCCCGAACCACATGTCACCTCGGGGTATTGCTTGCTAAATGAAGTCTCACCTTCTTGAAGAGGGATAAGCTCCCACCCTTCGGCCAACAAATCATGTTTCACCACCTCGTAAGCCTTACCTTTAAATTGAGAAAAATCGATGTCGTTGGCGGCTGCAGGTACCGTCATTGCACACACTGCCGCTAAAACGATAGCAAACTGGAATCTCATTCTATACACCTTTAACGTCTAACTAAGGAGTGGACTATTTGCCAATATGGCGTAAGGGCTGCCGCTCATCACACTCTGCCATGTACCCCGATGACACCTTGGCTAGCCTGTTAGCTGGCTGATTCTAACGCGCGCTTAAGATCTCCGATATCTTTACATCCAAGATAAACCGTTTTGCCTCCAGCTAATGTGAGTTTTAGAGCTTGACCGACTGAAACATTATATAACCAACCATCTTTTAACATACGAACTCCAATGCCTTGATACCACTTAGTGTCGTAAGATGACATATCAGTAATATTGACGACATCGACTTCCTTACGAAGAAAACCAAGCCCAAAATACCAGCTCACTTTATTTGCGTTTACCTCGACTGTCATGGAGTAAAATAATACCCCTATAACAAAATTGATTGTCAACGCAATAAGCGCACTGGCGATAGAATCAGAGGTTGCAACAATCACCCCACTTAGAATCAAAAGAAGGGAGATCAATACGGTGTTTACTTGTGTTTGTTTATACATAGTTGGTTAACTCCTTTAATTCACATCACAACAAACTCGATAATAAACCGAAATAAGTATTGCCGAGTGTTTCTAGCCCTAAATGAGGTTACGGTGATATCACCCTGGTTGATTTCTAGTGAGTGAACTTCAACTCACCGTTCGCATCCGCGATTAAGTTGATCGTCTTAATGACGGCTCGCTTACACAATGAGCCATATAGATGCGGATAGCGTTCTCCATCATCTTGCGTGCCTGCGGGTGGTTCATCTTTTAGGCATTGAGCGACAGCACTTTTATTGATTTCAAGCAGGTAAATCTCACTCACTCCAGCAAAAAAAACGTCAATTATTTTTTGTACTTGTTCTTGGTATGCTAAATGAATAAAACCTTCTGTTGTCAAAGATTCCGGTGCGTATGTGTCGCTGTTTTGATATTTGTGGTATTCACTTTTCGTCAGTATGTGATAAAGCATATGGTTCTACTCTTGCTGTATATTGGGCGATGAGGAACACAGAGTCTTAACTAGGGCCTCGGTAACGTCGTCAGAGATATACTCAGCCGATTCTTCTTTTGTCAGAACTATCGAAGTAAAGAGTAAACCCGTGTTCTTGATTGCGACCCTTGATAACCGGCAGTCAACCTCCACTGTCGCCTCAAATGAGCCTGACTTACCTTCACGAACAATATCAATGTCGCTCAGCCGCTTTAAGTCGCCACGGACATACCAAGTGTCAGTATACGGCCCGCCGACTTCATCTACATAGACAAGCACATTATCAAGATTGGAGGTGGTGTCTTGTGCACCTACGGGGATTTGCAAGCCACTGACCAGCAGCGCAACCATGCCAAGCCTAGCGATTTTATACATGTGTCATCTCAAATTTTTCCGTTAACGCGCAGCAGATTATCAGCCTATCGTATGAAGGTTAACTCAGCACCCTATCGGTTGTACTTAGATTTATCAAATTTAGTAATGAGTGTTGTAAGTTCGAACCGACGAGTTTTCCACTATTAAAAATAACCGTGCAGACCCCAGATTAACTCTTCGGTCAACGAATGTTGACTTTGCTATCTTAGATAACGCGGTTCACTTTCTCCTCAATATAATATTTATTGAATCAATATCAAAGTTAGAAAATATAGATAGAACAAGATTTTGGCATACAAAATAAACCAAACTACTGTTTAGTTTCTTCTTTGTACCTGTTCAAAACAACATTTGAGGAAATTATGCTTTATAAGTTCTTACTCCCGACGGTGCTAATAATATTAACCTTTAGCTCGTATGGGCACTCATCTTCCTGTACGGACACATTGGAAATAGGATCTTTGACCGCCAAAGGTGACTGCTCATTTACTGTTTCCGCTTCACCGCATATGTCCTACAACGACGCGGTGAGATTTTTAAACCAAACAACATTTGGAGCTCAACCATCTGATATTTCCCTACTCTCCAAAGTTGGTCCAGTGGCATGGATTGAATCACAACTCAACTTACCACCTAGTTATTTAATGCCCAGAGTAAAACAGTACATCAACGCTCAGCCACAAAGTCAGTTTGTTTTTGCTTCCACATCATTCGCGTTTTGGAAAAACGCTATTGAAAGCCATGATCAGTTGAGACAAAGGATGGCATTTGCGTTATCTCAAATCTTCGTCGTTTCAAATGGGGTTGGTGATGAATTAACTGAGCACCCTGAAGCTGTGGCAAGTTTCGAAGATCTGCTCATAAAACACGCTTTCGGTAACTTTCGGACATTACTCGAAGAGGTCACCTACTCTCCCGCGATGGGTTATTACTTGACGTATCTGGGAAATGTTAAAGCCGATCCAGAGAGAGGTAATCAACCTGATGAGAATTATGCGAGAGAGTTGTTACAGCTGTTTACGATTGGTGTAGAACAACTCAATCCTGATGGTTCTCCTATCCTTGATACTAACGGACAACCTATAGAGACCTATTCAAACTCCGATGTGAGAGGACTCGCGAGGGTTTTTACTGGTCTCAATGTGGATGAATCTAATACCAATGATAAACCGGGTGAAGCATTCAGTGTACCAATGACAGTGGCAGATGAAGAACTGCACTCTTCAAAAGAGAAACGCTTTCTAGGAACGGTGATTCCAAAGAATACTCCAAGTAAACGTTCTATAACCCTAGCACTGGATGCCATTTTTGCTCATCCCAATGTTGGCCCCTTTATTAGTAAGCAATTAATTCAACGTTTAGTAACGAGTAACCCAAGCCCTGCATACATTGCACGTGTTTCCTCTGCTTTTGATTCCGGTAGTTATGAACTAGCACCGGGTAAAGTTATTGGACAAGGGATTCGTGGCGATTTGAGCGCTACATTAATGGCAGTTCTTTTTGAGGCCAAAAATCATTCCTCTGTTGGAGGAAGGCCCCATAGCAAAGTTCGTGAACCTATTTTGCGTTTTACCCACTGGGCAAGAGCTTTTAATGTAACAAATATAGATGCGGAATATTTGTTTAAACTTTGGGATACAAGCTCTGCGAGCTCATTGGCTCAACACCCTTACCGATCACCTAGTGTATTTAATTTCTATCGTCCAGGCTATAAAGCTCCAGGAACAATATCAGCCCAACAAAACCTAGTCGCACCAGAGATGCAAATTGTCAATGCAACCTCTATATCTGGCTATGTCAACTTTATGACTTACTTTGTCTTTAATCAGCAAAAAAATATAAATGTGTATGAATTGGAACAAACCTATATTGATTACGGTATGCCAATAAAAGCACACCATGCCGTTGATCGTTTCTCAACTCAATACACGCCTCAAATGGCTCTAGCTGCACAACCTTCAGATCTTGTCGAACACTTAAACTCCTTGCTAACAGGAGGGATAATGGCACCAGCAACTAAAACTCATATAGTAGAAAAAATTACTCAAGTGACTTCGTTGGAAACGCGAGTGAAGCTAGCAATCTTGTTGGTAATGATATCACCAGACTACCTCGTACAACGATAAGGAACTATGATGAAACGACGTCAATTTATCAAAATGTCCGCTTCCTCACTAGCAGCAACCACGATCACGAGCATGACTTCATTGTTAAGTGCGTTACCGGCACAAGCAAAAGTCAATGATTATAAAGCCATGGTATGTGTTTTTCTCTATGGCGGTATGGACAATCACGACACCATTATTCCCTATGATAATGCAAGCTATGCTCGTTGGGCCGATATTCGAAAAGATATGGTTGAGGCGTATCCAGTACCAAGAAGGAAAGAGAACCTCTTGAAGATAAACTCATCCGGTCGTTTTGGTCCTCGCCAATTCGCTCTTCCCCCTGAGATGAAAAACATTCATGCTCTATATCAAAAAGGTAACGCCGCCATTATCGGGAATGTTGGCCCATTGCATGTGCCGACTAATGCAGAACAGTACAAACGAGGTTCCGTGTCACTGCCTAGTAGACTATTTTCTCATAATGATCAGCAGTCGACTTGGATGTCTGGAGATACTGAAGGGGCTCAATTCGGGTGGGCAGGACGCATCCATGACAAATTACTTGAGCAGGGCACCAGCCAAAGCAACCCGTTTAGTACCATTACCTTGTCGAATGGCGAACTCCTCATATCTGGAAAGAAAACGGCACCCTATCACTTAATTGATGGGCGAGCGCCAGATATTACCTTAACCACACCAGGAGTTACTGGACAACCGGACTCTGAGTCCACTTACAAAGGCGATATTACTTCATCAGTGGATGGTTTACCGAGTGATCTCAAAACGTATTTTAGTAACGACCGACAAGCTATCTACTCTAAGCCATTTGAACGAGATTTGGCGAGTAAACAAGCGAAGTCTTACTCGTATAATTCACATTTCAATCGCGTGGCGTCTGATAAAGTATCGGTACAATTTCCTAATACACACATTGGCAATCAGTTGAAAGGTGTCTTTTCGACTATTTTAGCGCAGAAACAATTAGGCCCAAACAGACAGTCGTTTGTCGTTAGCATGGGAGGATTTGATACGCATTCAGGCCAGCCTGAGTCATTGTCCAAGCTGCAAACTCAATTGGACGAAGCTATTGGGGCCTTTTATAACGCTCTCGAGAATCACAGTTTAGCCAATCAAGTAGTGAGCTTTACCGCATCGGAATTCGGCAGAACTCTTGCTTGTAACGGGGATGGTACAGATCATGGCTGGGGAGCCCATCATTTTGTGATCGGCGAATCCGTTAGAGGAGGTCAAATTTATGGTGATTTACCCAAAGCAGATTTTGGGCATGAATACGATGCGGGAAACGGCCGCCTTATTCCTACCACTTCTATAGATCAATACGCTGCGAACTTCGCTAGTTGGATGGGCTTGGAAGAAAAGGAGATTCGTAAATTGTTTGTCAATCTCGATTCGCTAGGAGTTAGGCCCGTGTTTTTGGTGTGAGTGTGCGTCTATTTCCAGTCTAAATGAGGTTTATATAGGTCAGGTAACCTGACCTATTTTTGAACATGTGTGCATCATTGATACACACGAACTCTATATTGTGCTGTAATAGCGCCATTCCCTAGCAACTCTTTCACTGTCCTACTTTTGGATTGGTCGGATTGACGAGAACAACTAGTCTGCCGAGCCGCCACTCTGGCTTGGGCGCACATCGCTCAGCTAATCACCTGATAAAACAAGACGCCAATAAACTACCCAAACACAGTGTCAACGTTTCAGAAAACGTTGTTAGCCAGTCTTCAGCCGTAGTATCTCAGCACCCTATCGGTTGTACTTGGCCTTATTTAACGTTTCTTTAAGTTGATGTGTGTGTTCTAGATTAACACCATGAATATTGGCTATGGCACAAACATAATACAGCACATCATACAACTCTTCGGCTATCGAACCTTTTAACTCTTCTAGTGAGGGTTGACCACTTTGACCGTTGCGGATTGACTCAGATAATTCACCCACTTCTTCTATTAGTTTTAAAAAGTAGTGCTCGGATTGCTCTGGTGCATGGTCAAAGCTTTTAATGTGGTTTTGTAATTCAGATAGCTTCATCACATCCTTTATTCATGTTTTGTTCAACAGCATTGAAGCGCAATGCGCGGGTTAAGCGACTTCTGTTACCGGTCTCGAGAAATAAGTTGGATACGTCTGGCGAATATGGCGCTGCTCTTCAACCATGTTTTTAAAAGATGGGCCTTTTTTTCAGCTTAACAATCACCTCATTTTGATCAAATCGAAGCACACTTCCTTCAAAGGTCACTTGCTTGTTATTATGTAAGTGAATCGTGCCAGACATGGATAAGCCTTTATACCAGTTGGTAAACGTGTTCTTTACCACTCGAATCCCACCCTCAGACACTTCGGTAACATGAAACAATTCATTAGAAATACGTACGGAAGGTCTCGCCCTTCTGGGGTACTTCAATCGATAGTATTTACGTTTTTGTTCAAAATCACTCATCACAATCTCCTATTACTTCGAGTGATAACGTCCCGAAGAGTCTTACATATCTAGTGACCAACAGTTATTCAGATTAATCAAATTCCCCGATAGTATAACTGTCGACTATTGAAAGAAAATCTTTAGTGCTAGTTTTTGCGCTTGTGATCTTGGCTCGCCATACAACCTTTCACCAACAATCCGTAACCCACTGATTTTAAATAACTAAAAACCTCAAAAAGCCAGTATTACAAACCGCTTTACAACACGAAGTTTTGCGCATACATTGCACACATCTTAATCATTAGGTTCATTCCATGTCACAACAACGTACTGGCAACTGGATGGCTGCGTTGTCATTCCTTTTGTGGGGTTTATTGCCACTCTATTATCAATATCTCCCCAACGCCGCTCTGGACGAATTACTGACCGTTCGATTGGTCGCATCGGTACCCTTTGGCGTTTTGATTGTGTTGTTGGTCACTAAAAAAATGCCAGACTTTTCGGCTATCGTGCGTGATCGCCGATCTTTGGGCATCACTTTGTTGGGCAGTACCTTAATGTCGATTTCTTGGTGCGCTTTCACATGGGCCATCACCAACGATCGCGTTATCGATGCCAGCTTGGGCTTTTTCATCAGCCCATTAACCATGACAGCACTGGGTGTCTTCGTACTGGGTGAGAAACTGTCGCTGGGCAAAAAAGTGGCGTTGATTCTGGCGACCGCCGGATTAAGCTATCAGGTGATGCAATATGGGCAAGTGCCCACTATCGCTCTGACTATGGCGATTTTCTTTACTTTGTATGGTTGGTGTAAGAAGAAAATTCAATACGAATGGAGCACCTGCCTATTTGTTGAAGCGCTTGTACTATTACCGTTTGCACTCGGTTACCTTGTATTCAAAGAAGTCACCGTTGGAGCAGAATCGCTGCACTCAGGCTGGGCAACCTTTGCTCTGTACGTAGGTGCTGCGCCTGCCACCTTGATCCCTCTAGTGTTCTATTCTCTTGCCATTCGTTGGACCAGTATGTCAACGGTTGGATTGATGCAATACATAGAGCCGTCGATCCAGTTTCTTCTGGCGATTTATTTGTTCGGCGAAGTTTTCGATGAAGTCAAACTGGTGAGCTTCAGTCTGATCTGGGCGGGCTTGCTGTTCACGATCGCAGAAAGTGCCAAGAAGCGAATGGTTCTGAATCGCTCATAAAAATCCAAGTGCATCAAGTACACTTGGATTTTGACAGCTGTCGAGGGTCGTTCAACCGCTCACTTTGGCTTTAAGTTGCTTATCTCTTTCAGTATCAGCAAGCTTTGAACAGAGGGAGAGTCTGAGGTTGGATTGAATCTGTCAACGTGTTGTCCAGCGCAGGGAATAACTGATTAATTCCTGTCTCAGTCAGCCCTAACCACGCCATCAAGCTCGCATGAAGCTGATCTGAAGAGATAGTTGGAATCACTCGGCCACGCGAAAGCAAGTAAGGACTGGTCTCAGATAAATCCGGATACTCACCGACAATGGCTTGCCCTGCCACACTGCCTCCCAAGACTAACGCATGGCTAGCCCAGCCGTGATCAGTCCCATCTGTGCCGTTTGGAATCAGGGTTCGACCAAATTCAGAATGGGTAAAGGTTGTCACTTGCTCAAACAAACCATTGTTTTCCAGTGCCAATTGGAAAGCGGCCATCGCTTCTGCCAGTTCTTGTAGCAAAGCCGTTTGACGGCTGATTTGAGCTGAGTGGGTATCGAACCCGCCCAACTTGCAACTAAAGTACTGTGCTGGATGTTGGAACTGGTCCTTATGCAGCAGCAGTTTAAAGACGGCTTTCAATTGTTTACCGATGCTCGTTGCTGGAAATACGTCTGGGATCTCGGCATTGAGAATGGTACTGAACTGCTTATACATTTTGGTTGAGTCGACAGCAACGTCTGCATAATGAGATTGGAAGATATTGCTGTAACTGCCAGTACTTTGCAGTTGATCGAACAGATCACGCGAACGTTGATCGTTGAAAATGTCACTGGGTGGCTTAGAACCGACCGAGTTGGATTGGGCTTCAATGCAGTTAGTCCACACTTGTGTGCCACCCATATCAAACATCGGTGACAACTCATTCAAACTGCGCAGCATAGAGCCAAGCTCGGTGGATGTCTTCGCGCCAAAACCTTCTTTCGACAGTGACTTAGTGGCGTGAGATTGAACCATAGTGGATTGATGTGAGTGACTGAACAGGTGTGCCGGACGAGTGCTTTGATCGTAATTCACATTGTTGACGCGCTGAGTCAATGGACCTAGGTTCACTACAGGTACAAGGTTAGCACTGTCCCAATAAGGTTTAAGAGCAGCCATCGCTGGGTTAAGTGCCAGTTTGGCCTCGTCGTTGATTGCGTCTAAGTCAATACAGGTTGTCTCATCTATGGCCAAGTCGCCACGCAGCGCACGGTATTGACTGTTGGCATTCGCAGCGGTTGGGATGAGCATGTTGTAGCCATCGTTACCGCCAGCAAGGTCAATACCAACAACGGCACGATATCCGTTTTGGCATTGATTAAACGAGTCAGCAAAGGCAGGAAATGCCGCGAGATTCAGCGCAGAAACACCCACACCAGCGGAACCGGCTTGTAAAAATCGACGTCGAGTTAAGTTCATGATGGTTACCCCTGTGTGATGAATTCTGGTGAAAGCAGTGCGTTCATGACAAGATTCTTGATCTCTTTGTGCGAGTCAGATTGGCGACTTGGGCACTTAACAAGGTAATCGATGTAGCATTGGCGTGCTTGTTCACTCATTCGGTAAGCAAACAAATGTTCGTTAAGGTAATCCACAACACCTTCGTCATCAAAAGCAAGGTAACGTGTGAATAACGTCTCATCCATGTACCAATCTTGCCCTGCTTGTTCAACCTGAGCAATCAACCCACGGAATTGACTGCCGTACTGATAGATGTCGTGCCATTGGTACACGTTGAACTCAGGCGCAACCAGACCATTAAAATCAGTGTGGTTTGGCGCATCATCCGGTTGGTAGTAATAGAACACAGAAGGGGCAGATAGCGGCAAGGTTCGGTTATACCAATTGAACTGTTTAGGCCACATCATCACACCGTCACGTCGCTTCACTTGTAGCGCGCGCATCGCATGGATAAAGACTGACAGTGGGTCACGCAGTTTGCCTACTGTGTTACCGGAGCGCAGGGCGTCTTTGTCGGTTAAAATCGCAATCACTAAAGTTTGCATATCACCACCGGAGCGCTTGAATGCACGGCGTACACGACGAATATAGCCCGCTCTAGGGTTACTAGTCACAAGCTTGTTGATGAAGAATTTGCTCACAAAGGTGTAAAGCGTGTTTTGGTTCATCAACCGTTCAATCACAGCTTCAAGTTCGTCTTCTGCACTTACGCCAGCCGGGAACTTCTTACCAAGAATGCGTTTTTCACCCATGTCGTGTTCGCCACGTGGCTCCATAGGCTGGCTGTACTTGTCGTTACCGCGAATGTCGGTAAATTTCCAACCTGTAAACACACGAGCTAGCTCTTCAATGTCTTCTTGGGTGTACGACGCGACTTCTTTACCTTCTGCGTCTAAACGTACCTCACCGTTGTTACGCAGTTTAACTGGCCCAAGCGTGAAAAGTTGTAGCAGTTCTCGTGCGTAGTTTTCATCTGGAGCTGTGAGCTCATTAGAAACGTTGTTTACGAAGGTCAGGTATTCACCCATGATTGGCGATGTTGACACAAAACGAATCACATCACGGAAGTTAGCAAACGCATTATCGAGCAACCCATCAAAGTACTGGCACATATAGCGGCGCTTAGAGGCCGCACTCAATGCCGGATCTTTTACGCTCACCACAAACAGCTGGGAGAGCGTATATGCGATGCGTTGGCGCAGAATATCTTGCCCTTCGACCGTCATGCGTGTCCAACTGCTGGCGTAATATAAGCTTTGCCATAAGTCGGGTACGTTGAGTTCATCTTGCTCAAAGTGCGCCAGCCAAGAAGAGGAAGGAATAAGTGTTTGTTGAGCGACCCAATTTTCAATGCTTCCTGATTGAACAAGGTCATTAATGTCACGCTGGGAACCCCCGAACGTACATTGTTGCAGCGTTCGTGCTGCGTCTATATAAGCCTGATTCATTTTTATTTCCCGTAGGTGTCTTATCTTTGTTAGTTAAGCGTCCTTTGTTACGGCAATATTTAAAGGTACCCAGCACCTTTAAATCGTAATTGATATTTTTGATATCAATAATGTAACAACCACAGATTTACTGTGATTTTGCTGCACAATCTGAGAATTAAATGGGGCATCTTTTAATCAAAAGAGACTTATTTTTGTCACCAGTTACTCGGTAGAACAGTGACGAAAAGAAACGATTTGGCAAAACATGAGGCGAAACAATGGGAAAGCTTTCTTCGAGTCTGAGATCGGCGAATATTGCTCGATTGATGACGCGCAATGTAGCCTGCATCCACCAAGCAGACAGTGTTGGTCATTCAACTGATTGGAGTCAAAACTCCCCTATCTATGAAATAGGCAACCCACAACCTTCATATGGGCGATGTTTAATCTCTACAGTGATTAAATTTATACCAGTGATTTTTTAAAAAATATCGATAAGACCAACTGAACTGCCCCTCAATAATTGGTTGTCCACTTATTGAGGGGCAGTTCAAGCAGGAGAAGGTTTAAAAAGAAGTTTAAATCCGTCTTGGCCACAGTCAGCAGCAGGGCAGCACAATTGTCACCAAGTTCGCTAAGCCTCAACCTCTCGCGGTACGTTGTTAGAGTTCCCGCAAGAGGTTAATGCCTTGCTACCCACAGGTAGTAGTGTGTAACTGATATTCAATGCATCAAAATGGTCCAGTAGTGTCCGATATTGGCGACAATGAAAGCCCTTTGCCAATGCGACATCCATGCTGCTTTCATAGTTTTTTCCATCTCTTTTTATTTCTGTTACGTAATGACTGAACCAAACCACCTGTCCCGTCGCCCTATCTTTTTGCTTGATATGAACTTTTAGCACCCACAGCATCGTGCACTGATTCTCTTTCTACGGTCGGCTATACTTGGCTAATCCAAGCAGCCCATCCCAGTTAAAAAACACGATACTATATATGGATTACTTCCTCTAACACTGTCATTTTTATGTTAAAACCACTGGCGGTAAAAAAGGCGGTGTGTCGCCCTGTATCAATAGCTCCCACATAGAGAGCTTCATTACTCAAGCTAAACCACCTTAATCAGCCTTGCGACGCAATGAATGGAAGCAATTTAAAATGAAAGGTTAAGCACGTCTTGCCACAGTAGACCAATCGCCAGCAAAGCCACCACACTCAGTAAACCAACCCCCGCCTTCTCTTTACCTTCAAACGGATTGATACCCTGCTCTTTCTTGGCCCGAACAAAGAAAACCAAGCCTGGCACATACAGAATCGCGGAAAGTAACAGATAATTGAGGCCAGAGGCATACAACAACCAAAACCCATATAAGGTCGCCCCTACCCCTACGGCAAGTAAACTGCCGCGATTTTTTTTGTTCAATGGCCAACTTAAGCACATAAGCACCGACCAAAAAGTATGGTACGAGAATCATTTCGGAAGCGATGATCAATAAGGTGTCATACGTGCTACCCGCAAACATGACAAAAATAAGAGAAATCTGCACCCAGATGTTGGTCAATGTTAACGGCCTTACCGGACTGCCAGCCTTGTTTAACTTCGCATAACTGGCGGGGAACATTTTTTCTTTAGCGCACAAATAAGGCGCTTCAGATGCTAAAACCGTCCAGCTCAAAAAGGCACCACACACCGACACTAACAAGCCAAGACTTATGATGTATTGCCCCCATGGACCAAGGATATGAGTCAGCACTTTTGCCATTGATGGGTTTTGATAATGCGCCAACTCAGTGGGCTTAATCACTCCCATCGAAAGCAAGGTCACCAATACATAGATGGCTAACGCGGTGAGTAGACCCAGTATGGTCGCTCGGCCAATATCCTTGCGATTGCGAGCTCGGCTAGAGACCACTACTGCGCCTTCAATACCAATGAACACCCAAACCGTCACTAGCATGGTGCTCTTTACTTGCTCAAGCAACGTATGTTCTTGCCCAAAATGCAGGCCAGTGAAGTCAACGGTAAAGGTATCCCAGCTAAACGCAAACAGCGCGCAAAGTATAAAAACGAGCAGTGGTATTAGCTTGGCGTATGTCGTAACCAGGTTGATCAAGGCAGCCGTTTGGACGCCACGCAATACTAACCCATGTACCATCCACAGAAGAGCAGAAGCCCCTATGATTGACACCCAGGTGTTACCTTGGCCAAAAATCACGTTATCGGGCGTATCGAATAACATGCCTAAGGTGCTAAACACAATGACCAGATAGGAGACGTTGGCAAGCATAGCGCTGAGCCAGTATCCCCAAGCAGAGCAGAAGCCGACAAAATCACCGAAGCCTTCTTTGGCATAACCAAACACACCGCTCTCTATATGAGGCTTATGGAACGCAAGCTTTTGAAATGAGAATGCAAGGAAGACCATACCGATTCCAGTGATCGACCAACCCATCATGACTGCCGCTGGACTGGCTACAGAGGCCATATTTTGTGGCAAGCTGAATACACCAGCACCTATCATTGAACCAATGACGATGGCAGTGAGAGAGCTTAGCCCGAGTTTATTGTTCATTTATATCCCGGATTTTAAATTTAACGGTTTCGCCAATAGCCATATTACGAAGAAACCCCAATAAGAGGCAGAGCTATTATGACTTCTATCGCAAACAAAGGCTGACTATCAGACACTTCATTGTGACCGATCAAACCAAACTCACATGTTAATATTTAATTTTGCAATTTGAAATATAAATAGAATTTAATGCCATTAACCAAGGCAACTTTCAGGATAGAGATACTAGTAAGTTCTTCCAGTTAGAAAATACCACTAGAGGGGCTTAAAAATGAGCCATAACATCAGCAAAGAGAACAAAAACAGGGCCTCAATAGCCCTGTTTTTACGTTGATTAGTGAGGAGTGCCAGCTGGGTCAAAGCCGAAATCTGACTGTTGGTAAATGTCGGCCAGCGCTTTTTCTTTTTTTCGACTTGGTAGAGCGTCTTGAAGCACCAACATCATATGCTTCCTGTGACTCCAAAGCCTTTTCATGCGCTTTTGCTGAGCGAATGAATTCTGGGTTGTTTAGCGCCTTCTGACGTAGGCGATTGACACGTTCAAGGGTTTCCCACAACATAACTCACCTCCACAATCTGTATTTATATACAGTATAGATATCCTCACTAATAACTCAAGTGAATACTGTTTATTTGAACAGTTGTTTTTACTGTAAGTAAGCGTTCAGCATCCACATCAGTTTTTCTTGCTCTCGAATATAATCCCCCATTAAAGCTGCCGTGCCCTCATCTTCTGCATCTTCGGCTTGACTTAAGATGGTACGCTGTTGTGTCAGCAGAACACTAAAGCCGTGGACTAGGCCTCTCACACACTCTTTCCCCGTTGTCGCATTTTGATGTTCCTCAATCTCACTTTTTTCCAAATACTGGCTAAAGCTGTGATCCGGTGTCGAACCTATGGTAAGAATACGCTCTGCTAGCTCATCAATTTTGGTTTGCAGGTCTGTGTAAATCTCTTCAAACTTGACGTGTAGTTCAAAAAACTGCTGGCCTTTAATGTTCCAATGATAGCCACGCGTGTTCATGTACAGGACCTGATAGTGAGCCAACAACGCATTCAACTCAGTCGCCAATGCTTGTGATTTTTCGTTGTTCAGGCCGATTAAGTTAATTTGGTTTGTCATCATGCATTCCTCATCAAATTCAATGTTGTTAAGCTGTTGCCTTTCAATGACTTCACTTTACTTAATTACAATTGATAGTTAAAAACGTTCATACCTATACATTTAATAGGCATTAACTATCTATAGGTTTTATCTATTTCAATGATGTTTAGAGCCGATTATCCTCAAACGTTAACAAGCGTTACTCTGTACAAAATTATTGGTTGAGGAAACGTTGTGAAGGCTCTTGTTGTTGAAGGCGGTGCTATGCGTGGCATTTTCGCTGCCGGTGTACTTGATACACTGATTGACACGAACTATTACCCCTACGACTTTGTGATTGGTGTATCGGCGGGCGCGTCTACTTTGCTCGGTTATCTGGGAAAACAATCAGGACGTAGCTATCGAGTCATCACTGAACTGGCAACGGATCCTAAGTTCTTTAGCCCCAAACGGTTCATCAAAGGCGGCGATTTAATCGACGTTCATTGGTTAGTCTCTGAATCTGAGCAGCGATTCCCTTTAGATAAAAAGCAAGTGTTTGAAACGGCGCCTATGCTGGCTGTAGCAACGAATATTAATACGGGGCAAGCCGACTACTATCAGCTGAATCACAACAATCTCAGCCAGATCATTGAAGCCACCAGCGCACTGCCTATCGCCTATAAAACAACGCCTTGTTTTTCCGGTGGATGCTATACAGATGGTGGGGTGGCAGATTCGATCCCTGTTGTGGAAGCGTATCGACGTGGAGCAACAGATATCACAGTGGTACTGTCCCACCCGCTCAGTTATGAGATGCCAAAGCCTAAGAGCTCTTGGGTGATCAAACGTTTACTGCATAAGCACCCAAAAATTGCCGAAGCGCTGACGAAACGGGCACAGGGCTACAATCAAGCTTTGACCTTTATCCGCCATCCTCCTCAAGGGGTAAAAATCAGGGTTATCGCTCCCCCAGAAAACTTCTCCGTCAAGCGACTGACCATGAACAAGTTAGCACTTGATACAGGTTACTTTATGGGTATCGAAGAGGGGAAAAACATGTGGCTAGCCGAAAAGGCCTATATGGCTTAGATAGAGAAAATTGTCACTTTTGTCTGTAGTAAAAGAGCACCGATGGCGCTCTTCGGTATGAGCTTAAGCACTAAAGATCGATCACGTAGTGACCGACGTTAGAGTCATCGCTAGAACGACGACAGGTTCAATGCGACGGGTTCGCCCAACCAATAAGCAAACTCGGTATGATCTTTGAGATCATTATCTGTCAATGCGTGGACCAAAACAGACAGGTTGCCACGGGCTTTATCTAACCAAGGGATCAAAACATCGAAGTCATCGGCTGTAAACGTAACAGAAAAACTCCACATGGTGTGCGGTCCGACTAATTTCTGGTTGAAACGTCCAACCGTGAGCTCTAAATCAGCGCTGATCCGCTCTCTTAACTGGGCGGCGAAATCGTTACTGTCCGCATCAAAGTAGATATGCGCGTGGTAATCTTGATGGGTATTTTTTGGATAGGTCATAACAATAAACCAGACGTGTACGATTCGTTCATCCTAGCACGTCACCGATATCAACTCTCTAACACTTACATTCATTACAATTGGCTAACCAAGCAACCCTTGCTCAACGGCGTATTTAGCCAGTTCAGCAGTGCTGTGTAAATCCAGTTTCTGTTTAATATTTTGGCGATGTGTTTCCACGGTTCGGTAGCTGATGCTCAGCAAGGCCGCTATCTTTTTACTGCTATTCCCTTCGGCAACAAGCTTCAGCACCGCTTCCTCACGGCGACTGAGCGGATTAGGCTTCTGTGCCACTGGTATCACTTGTTGTGAAAACAGAGTTTGTGTCACCGATTCACAGAAATACGTCGATCCTTGGTATACGGTTTTAATCGCCTGCACCATACGCCGAGCGCAAATCTCTTTAAGCATGTAGCCTACTGCTCCCGCCTGCATGACTTGCATAATGTATTCACGGTTATCATGCATGGTCAGCATCAGAACTTTTATATCAGGCAGCTCTTCTTTAATAAGACGAGTGGCGTCAATACCATTCATCAGAGGCATGCTAACGTCCATCAACACGACATCAGGTGTAAGTGCTTTGACTTTTTCAATCGCCTCCAATCCATTGCTGGCGGAACCAATCACCTCTATTTCTGGCTCTAATTGCAGCCGAGCGATAAATCCATCTAAGACAACCTGATGATCATCGACGATCACCACTCTGATCGGTTTATCCATATACTAGTCCATCTAATTTCAACAGTACGGTCATTTCTGTACCAAACCCCGGCTCACTTTCGAGCTCGAAGTCTCCACCTAAAAACTCTACCCGTTCACGCATATTACGCAGACCGATTCCTGACTTCCTTAACGTTGAGTCCACATCAAACCCCACACCGTCATCACGAATGATTAATTGCAGCCTATCGCCTAATTGCTGCAATATCACAGTAACCTGCTTGGCTTGCGAGTGCTTTTCTATATTGGTTAGTGATTCCTGCGCCACTCGGTAAAGTGTTGTCGCTACCTCTGATTTTAGCCTGCGCTTGCTGGTTGACAATGATGCCTCAACCTCAACCCCTGAATGCGCTTTAAAATCGGTCAACAAGGTCGTCATCGCCGCTTCAAGGCCTATGTCATCAAGCGCACTGGGCCTTAGCTGATGGGAAATATGCCGAACTTCATTGATCGCCGTCATGAGTGAGTTTTGCGACTTAGCCAAGTGTTGCTTTTGTGTATCGTCATCCAGTTTTGTACCGAGTAATTCCAAGTGACATTTACTTGAGATCAATAGCTGGTTTATGCCGTCATGAAGTTCTCGTGCCAAATGCTTTTTCTCATCTTCCTGAAACATCACGGTTTTATGGGCCAGCTCTTTCAAGCTCTTATCGGCCAATCGATGTTCATGTAAATTGACTGCTAGCGCCACAACCAAAATGACCGCAATCGTGACGGCGACAATCACAATCAATGAAAAAAACGTCGTTTCGATGTTGTCATTAACCGCTAATTGCAGGTTAGCCACTTCCTCTGTCACATCTTCAATATAAAGCCCAGTACCGATCATCCAATTCCACTTACTTAACCAAGCGGCATAGCTCAGTTTGGGAACACTTTCTCCTGTGGATGGCTTTTGCCACAGATATTGATGAAAACCACCGCCTGATTGCGCCTGTGCAAGCAAAGATTCGATTAATTGATTGCCATTTTCGTCCTGAATGTGCAGCAGGTTTTGTCCCACCAGTTCCGGCATAATAGGGTGGACCAAATTAGTACCGTTCTGATCATAGACAAAGAAGTAACCATCCGTGCCGTACTGCAAACGACTGATGATCGCTTTGACCTGTTGTTTGGCTTGCTGCTCTTCAATATTGGGATCGTTGTAAATATGCTCGATCGCATCAAAAGCCAAATCAACCAGATCCTTAAGTGCTGATTCTTTTGACTTAATGAGGCTGGTATGAAAGATTTCTACTTCTTTATCACCCAGCGTTTTGGTTTGATAGATAGCGATCCAACTGGTCAGCGCCATCACTAATAATAGTGGTAGCAAGCTCAACAAAATCAACTTAGCTTTTAGAGGCATTCCTTCTCCCATACTAAAAAGCTGCCCATACGAGCAGCTTTACTTTAGCAAGAGTTGTTACATTTCTGTAATCGGGTGATCACATTCCATAGAATCCAGGGAAGACTAGCAATGATGCCAGTACAAGGATCTGAATAACAATAAATGGCATCACACCACGGTATATATCTCGTGTCGTAACGCCTTTTGGTGCAACACCTTTGAGATAAAATAGGCTGAAACCAAACGGTGGTGTCAGGAAAGAAGTCTGTAGGTTCATCGCAATCAAGATCGCAAACCAAGTCATGTTGATTCCCATAATTTCGGCAACAGGAGCGATGATTGGCACTATGATAAAACAGATTTCGACAAAGTCGATGAAGAAACCCAGCACCAAAATGACCAACATTGTGATGATCAGGAAGCCCCATTTTTCTCCCGGTAATTGTAACATCCATTCTTCCACCAGATAGTCACCACCAGTGTAAGTAAATGCCATAGAAAAGGCGGTTGCACCCAGCAGGATCGCAAACACCATAGCAGTCACTTTCACTGTCTCTTTCGCCGCCTCATACACCATGTTGAAGCTGAATTGTTTGTACAAAAGAGAAAGGACTATGGCACCCGCCCCACCAAGAGCGGCCGATTCTGTTGGCGTTGCAACACCAGCAAAGATGGAACCGAGAACAACCACAATCAACGCTAATGGTGGGATCACAGCTTTAAGCGCAGCAATGACTTCTTGCTTACGGCTGACGGATTCATCACGCGGGATCGGCTGAGCAGCTTCAGGGGTTAACTTGGCGTAAATCAAAATATAGAGAACGTAAGCGCCAACTAAAACTAAGCCCGGCCAAACGGCGGCTTGGAACAGATCACCAACAGGCACGCCCAAAACATCACCGAGCAGAATCAAAACAATAGATGGCGGAATGATCTGACCTAAGGTGCCTGAGGCACAAATGGTTCCGCAAGCCAAGCCTTTGTCATAATTGTACTTAAGCATTACTGGCAAAGAGATAAGCCCCATCGCGACAACCGATGCCCCGACCACACCAGTGGAAGCCGCCAACAAAGCACCTACTAACACGGTGGAAATCGCTATACCACCACGTACCCCACCAAATAATTTACCCATGGATTCAAGCAGTTGCTCCGCCAAACGTGTTTTTTGCAGAACCAAACCCATAAAAACAAATAATGGCACTGCCATTAGTACCGTATTTTCCATAATGGATTGGATACGGTATGGCATGAAGGCAAACATTTCCATGCCTTCCGCCCAAACACCGAAAATAAGTGCGATACCACCAAAGGTAAACGCCACAGGGAAGCCAAGTAGTAAAGCAAACAAGGCCACAAAAAACATTACAATACCGACCATTGTTGTTTCCTTACTTTTGTTCTGTTGAGTTGGCGTAAACCAAATGCGGATTAAAAATCTTGTTCAGTGAATGGACCAGTAAACCAACGCCGCTGATGGCCATAAACAAGAATGACAGAGGGATCATAGCCTTGATAATCCAACGGTATGGCAAGCCGCCCGGATCACCGGAAGTTTCACCTAAGGCGAAACTTTCTTTAGCGAAGTCAATGCCATACCAAGCCACCAGCAAACAAAACGGGAAAAGAAAAACCAAGGTACCAATGATATCTATGATCGCCTGTGCTCGATGGGACAGGCGCTCGTAAAACAGGTCAACTCTGACGTGCCCCCTGCTTTTATGGCATAAGGAACACCCAGTAGGAATACAGCAGAAAACAAGTGCCACTCCATTTCCTGAAACGCAATGGATACATCATTGAATACGTAGCGCATCACCACATCGTATACAACATTGGCGAGCAGCAAGATAAACAGAATACTGGATAACCATCCTAGGAAATCACCGAAGCGATTAAAAATACGCTCTATATAGATTAGATTTCTCATTCCCTACTCCATGGAACGTTGAAATGACTCCGCTGGGCCGAAGCCTGCGGAGTTTTGTTATGGGCTCTTCACAATGTGAGAGCGTTTTCTTGGGCTTTTTGTTGCCAGTGACATCAAACTGGCAACCCGTTGCTAAGACTATTGCTGTGCCTGACTGTTGAGGTAAGCACGGTGAGAGATGTCAGACCAAGGTCGCACCTGTTCAATGTAAGCGGCTTGAGACGCTTGGATCTCTTTCGCCATCTCGTCTTTTGCGGCATGTTCTTTAAGCAAACGATCATTTGCTTCACGCAGTGCACTCATGACTTCAGTGGGGAAATTTTTGACCTGAACATTCGGGTACTCAGACTGAATTGAGGCCCAGTTTTTACCACTTTCATGTTTAGACTGAGTGTACATATCGTAAGCGGCTGTCTTCATTGCCACCTGAAGAATCGCTTTCAGATCATCAGGTAAGCGATCCCAGCTGCGTTTATTGACGAGGAATTGCAGCTCAGTCCCTGGCTCATGCCAACCTGTGTAGTAGTAAGGCGCAATTTTGTGGAAACCCATGCGTAGATCAAGTGATGGACCTACCCACTCAAGGGCATCGATAGTGCGGCGTTCAAGCGAAGTGTAAAGCTCACCTGGTGCGATATTGGTGGGTTTAGCCCCCAGCTCTGCCAGAATCTCACCTGCAAAACCAGGAATACGCATTTTCAGACCTTTGAGGTCTTCGACAGAGTTAATCTCTTTCTGAAACCATCCCCCCATCTGTGTATCAGTATTACCTCCCGGGAACGACATCATGTTATGCGGAGAATAGACTTTTTCCATCAGCTCCATTCCGCCACCGTAGTAGAACCATGCATATTGTTCTGTTGGTAGCATACCGAATGGCATTGACGTGAAGTAAAGTGTGTTCGGCACTTTCCCTTTCCAGTAGTAGGACGCAGAGTGCCCCATGTCGTACTGACCGGATTTGACCATATCAAACACACCAAGCGGGGCTTTATGTTTGTTTGCAGAATCGATACGAATCTGCAGACGACCGTTCGACATTTCTTCCGCCATCTTCGCCATGTTTTTGGTGGCATCACCAAAAATTGGGAAGTTCGGCCCCCAAGTTTCCGCCAATTTAAGGCGGTATACCTTTTCAGCCGCGCTAACGGATGTCGCAGCAACGGCAAGTGCAGCCGCCATCGCTGTACCTTTTAGTACTCGTTTCAAAGATTGTCTGATGAGACTCATGTTCACGTCCTTTGTTAGATTCAGTAACTTTCCAATTACTTTCTGTTCCATTACAGAGTGGTTTATCTACGGCGAATTGGAAATCAGCGAGAACACGGATAAAAATTAACAAACTTAAACCTGCCACCATTTAAAAAATACGTATTTATACGTAGGAAGAATGGTAAGAATATTTTAAGTCAATTTAAATCATAGAGTTATGGTTTATTGAATCATCACTATTTATTGAATAATACGTAAGGAACAATGCGGCGTGTGGATACGGAGAAAGATTATATAATTGTGACAAATATTAAATATTGACAGATATAACGGTAAATAAGTTCCTCTCAGTCCTTAAACGAGAAAAACCCCGACATAACGTCGAGGTTTTTCTAATTTATTCAAACGGCAGAGTCGACTGTCGTTGAAAAAAGTCGCTAACAGGATCGATTAAACGGCTTTGTAGATAACTTTATTGCCTGCTAACTGCTCTTTTGCCACTAGGTTTTCTTCTAGTAGTTTTTTCAGCGCGCCCGTCGCCCATGAAGCCGCTTTTGCTTCTTCTTGACCTGCTGCAAGGCCGATGCCTTTAGGGTTAATGCCTTCTGCATTTGCAACAACAATGTCTAATACTTGTTGCTGCTTAGGAGTCAGTGCAACGCTAACTTCTTTAGCCGTGACAACTTTCTCCGCTGCTGGTGCTACAGCTACTTTTTTCTCAACTACAGGCTTAGCTTTCTTTGTTGCTTCTACATTTGCAACTGTTGCCTTGACGCGTTTTTGCAATTTCATCTGCACTTTACGCTTATGAGCAAGTCTCATCGAGTTTCTCTCCATTTCACTGCATACGGAGCAGTGGTGAAAATTTGAAGCGCGATTTATACCAAAAATTTGCAGCTATTTACAGGGTACGAGGGGCTTTATCGAGCAAAAATGCGTGATATGCTGTCATCAGACTACAATTTAATCAGTACCTATTATGATCCTTTTCATAACTACTGAATATATAAACAGAGGTTTAGGTCATCGTCAGGGAGTCGTAAATGCAGACTTTACATCTCACTAATCAACCGATTCGGCTCTCTTCACCGATCGCTAAACTGGTTGCGACTATTGCATCCATTATACTGATTTCAATCGTGATGTTTTCACCTGATTTTCAGCAAGCGGTGTTAACTCTAATCACCATTTTGTCATTGCTCGGTTTTGGCTATCTGATGATTCTCAAGAGCAAGGTCGCCTATACCCTGACTGCCACTCATTTCCAACAGCACTTATTCAAAGGGGGCTGGGTTGTTAAGTGGAGTAATGTCAGCAAAATTGGCATTTGCCATTACGATCAGGAAGGTTGGCAGCAACCTCTGCCTTGGATCGGCATTAAACTCAAACACTATTCACCCTATCTTGATAGCATTTGCCCACGAATCACCACTGAGATCCTACTTAGTCAAAGAGCCTTGCTGTATCTTGGCGCTAAGCAGAGGCAACAAGGCACCCAATTTGAGGATATAGTATTGGACTCTAAACCCTACACCAACACGCAAGGCGAACAGTATTCAGGGTTACAAGCGATGCTGGCCAACAGAATGCGCTATCAGAGAAGTTACTTTGATTATGATATCTTCATTTCTGCACATGACCTAGACCGTTCTGCCGAAGAATTTGTCGGGCTAGCGAGACGCTATCTTGCCGCTGCAGAGCCTGAAGAAGAACACCAATAATGGAATGGAAGACAGTATAAGAAAAGGTCGCGCGAGGCGACCTTTTCAGTGGTTAGTAAAGCGGCATTTCATCGGCCACAAATGGATTGGATGCGCGCTCTCTGCCAAAAGTGGATTCAGGGCCATGGCCCGGCACAAATCGAACATCATTGCCAAGCGGCCAAAGTTTGGTTTTGATTGAATGAATCAAGGTGTCGAAATCCCCCTTAGGAAAATCAGTACGCCCAACCGATCCATTAAACAAAACGTCACCAACAAAGGCCAGTTTCGCTTCTTCACTGAACAACACCACGTGACCCGGCGTATGCCCTGGGGTGTGGTAGACATTAAAGACTTGCTTGCCAAACTCTACCGTATCACCATCATTCAACCACTTTTGCGGCTCGAACGCTTCAGTGAGTGGAAAGCCAAACATCTGACTCTGCCCAGCCAAACCCTGAAGCCAGAAGTGATCATCTTTGTGTGGTCCAACAATTTCAATGCCACCCAACTCAGCAGACAAAGACTCAGTGCCGCCAACATGATCCAAATGGCCATGGGTTAGTACCAAGTTGGTGACTTTAATACCCAGCTCTTTGATCAGAGCGGCCAGTTGTTTTACATCACCGCCTGGATCGACCACGACACCTTCCATGGTTTCGTCACACCACACGATGGAGCAGTTTTGTGAAAAAGAAGTGACGGGCACCACTTGGTACTTCAGAGACATATTGAAACCTTACTGAATATCTAAACTGGCGAAACTATGACATTTGGTAAGGTTTTTGACAACCTTGTGTTACTCAATCTCGTCTACCAGCGACGAACTGGTCCGGTATCAATGTGAACAAAGTGACTTCTCGGATAATAGCCGACGCCTCCCGCTTGAAGTTCAATAGCGGCATCACGGACCTTTTTCAGATCTACACCTTCGAGCCGAAAGTCTATCGCCTGTCCCAGCATATGGTAGCTCTTCTTGGCCACCCCACTCGACTTAGCACGCAGTACTTCGTTAGTCTTTGGAGAGCGATAACCTGAAATGATCTGCACTTCTGCATCCACCCCAAGTTGAGATTGAATCAAGGAGATCTGGTCGAAGAGGAACTTGTCCATCTTGTGAACTTCATTACGGCGGAAATCGCGACAAATATTGTCAATACGACCCAGTTCATTCGCCACATAATCTCGACCGTCAAAGTAACACGATTCCAACGCCTCTCCTGTGTGAAGGTTGTTAAATGCCAATGCTCTAGGTTGGTCCGGAAGAGAAGCAAACGCGACAGAGGGGGTACAGCTGGCTACTACTAAACCACTACCAGCTAACTTGATAAAGTCTCTACGAGAAAAATCCACAGGAAAAAGCCTTCATAAAATCGTTAATGGAAACGTGTCGAACGGCGACACTACCTAACTCTAATATGAAGTGCAAATGCATAAACCGTGCTCATTCAAAGGATTTGAGCGTTGATTTTTGCTTAATGCTTGACCTTATTAATAAAAAACATTGTTGTGAGAAAATGTTATTTTTTGTTCAGAGTCACCCTTTGCCGTAACTAAACCGATCCCAACGGTAAATATCGTCCCGGTAATGAACCTTGCCACCTTCTGACCATGCCGTCTGATAAATAATATGTACCGGGACTCGCTGTTTGAGCGGAATCGCTTTGTTTGCAGCGATTTCCTCTTGCTCTAAGGTCGACATATCCAGCCCCTGACTCTTTAGTAGAAGAGAAGCAAATTGATCGGCGTGTTCGACCCGAATACAGCCCGAACTGAACGCTCGACTTGCTTCATCAAACAAGTTTTTACTCGGTGTATCGTGGAGAAAGATAGCACGCCGGTTTGGTGTGTTAAACTTATACAAACCCAAGGCATTTTTATCACCTGATAGCTGCGTCATCCGATAAGGAAACGCACTCGGCCGCAGGTTATGCCAATCAATATCTTCGGGATTGATCTGCTCTTTTGACCCCCACTTGGGCACAATCGTAATATTCTGCCTGATCAAATACTCCGGGTCTTCTTTTACCTTGGGAATGATGTCTTCTACCATGATTTTCCATGGAACATTCCATGTCGGATTGAGAATGAGCGAGTCTAAGTTAATGGTCATCATAGGCGTGGGTCTCGCTCTTCGTCCAACCACCACCTTAGATTCAAACACCTCCTGGCCTGAATACCAATATTTCATGTCAAAGCCCGGCACATTCACGACTATAATGGTGTCACGTTCAATGGGCCACAACCGACTCCGCTCTGCATTGAGCGCCAAAATAGACAGCCGCTCAGTTGGGCTGGTGTTTAGCCACCGAATCGTGTCAGGGCCAATCACCCCATCTTGCGTTAAGCCATGGAGCTGCTGAAACTGCCTGACCGCCGCTTCCAATGTCACGTCATACCAATCAATATCTCGCCGTACATTAGATAGATCGACGTCCACCATCTCCATTCTAAGTAACAATACCTCTCTATTTTTGAGCGTGCCTCCTCTTTGCCTTAACCCTTTTTGTTTGTATTTAGGGAGGTTCAGCTCTTCAAACTTGACCACATGCAAATAGCTGTCAATCAGCTCCTGATAGTCGTCACTGTCAGGGGTATAGGCTTCGATGAGCTCACTGAGCTGCTGATACTCAACGGCAACGGAAACCGCGATCAAATCCGACTGATTCAACCTTGGTAAAGGTTTGTAGAGCTTGGATTCGAAAAACCAATAGTAACCCAGCACCTTGGCTTGCTCAGCGTAGCTAATATAGAGTAGTAAGGTGTCCGTCGCGAGAAGATCATATTCATGCCAGCGATTACTTTTTCGGTAGTACTCAAGGTATCTCAACTGACGAGAAAACAGTGGGCTGAACCCTGCACTGGTGATGATTTCAAGTTGGAATTCAAGCCGAGTACTCTGTTGAAGATCAAACCAGATCAACTGGTTGTGATTGCTCTGATAAATGTGTTCAACATCTTGGGAATATTGCAGCACCCGAAGGACGTGATTATCCGGTTCCAACCAACCAATACGCTCAAAGTAACTACTGGCCCAAGTTGGTAGAGGAATCATGATCAGCAGTAATAGAAGGGGGTTAAGTCTAGCCATCTTACTCTCCACTCTAATCGCCCGAGATCAAAGTATGGCAGAGAAATAAGAGGCTAGAATGAAATGTTGATGAGAATATTAATTTTCCCAAGCTTTACAATGCAGTAGGCTAAGAAATCATAGACCAGTGGTTATCCCATTGAATTCCCGACTGATTTTTTTTCTTCTCTTGTGGTGCATATTGAGTGATCACGCCGCCAGCCCCCGAGCTCACTCGGAAAAAGCCGTTTTGCACAACGACACCAGAAGCGTCTGGCAAGGAAGCCAATTCAACCATTTTACCGGTTTGTTTAGACCAAATTCCGTAGCAGTTTCCGCGAGGTGATGTCGCTAAGATCCACTCATCAGTCGCCGCTATACTCGCAATGTAATGATTGAATCTTGCCCACTGTTCCGGCTCCGCTGCTAGTGGGATCATTTGACCACCTTGGGTATGCATGGCTAATAGAGAGGGGTATTCGTCCGGCTCACCACGATACTGCTGACCACATAGGACGGTTTTATCGCCGTCATGCGCGAGATGCCGAATACTCAAATGGTGATCGGGTAAAGACACTTGTTCCGTTAGCTCACCGTTGGAGTCCAAATAGCTCAGGCTAGGTTTCATGGTCGCTATATTGAGCGGTTGTCTGCCATTGGTATGCACACCGCCAACACCAATGGCCAATGAACCATCGGGCATAGCAATCACTTCATGAGGGCCAAGGCCAAAGTGAGTAAATTCTGCGACCTTGTCATATCCGGCCAGTACATCATAAACGCCAATAATGCCTCGGCTGGTGCCACGTTCTCCCTCCGTTGCGTACAGCCACTTTCCGTCGTTTGAGTACACGCCATGACCGTAATAATGACGATTTGAACTGGCAGCAGAAGATTTGATCACTTCACCCGTCATGTAGTCAAATACCACGAAAAACGTACCAGGCCGACGAGCAAACGCCACCGCATGGTTGAGTGGCGAATTTGTTGCAACGCCGTGCCCCCTTGCCGGAAGAGGGACCTGTCTTATCGGATAACCAAACTCATCCGCGACCACAGCCGAGTATTTGTCTCGGCCATATAAAGCACAACCTATCAGTGATGGCTGGCCCACTCTCTCTGACGTGCTTGCACAACCAAAAGGTAGCAAAGGCGCAGCAGCGCCAAACAGCGCTGCTTTGAGGAGATTTCTTCTTGTATTATCAGTCACCATCAGTTGCATTAAACCCTATTACAACACCAAGCTCAATCGCCACTTCTTCGTGGATAAGGTACTTCAACTGCTCCAACTTATTATATTGAGCGTAGGCTTTACGATACCCCTCCTTTGTCTGCAACATATCAAACAAGCTTTCATCGGTTGGCCATGTGACTAAGGCGGTATCAAACTGTTGGGTGATGCTGTCAGCGAGCTGCACTTTCCCGCGCTTGCGCAGCAACGCATCCAGCCCATCGCCTTCTGCTAGGTACAAGGCCTGCATCCCTTCAATGTTAGCCTTGAGGTTGAGCATTGACGTTTCTGAGCGCCAAGACTCGGCAAAATATGGCCTTGGTTTACCAAAGTTAGCCAAAGGACGGCTGAGTTTTTTCATACTGTATTCAAGCTGATTAGACAGCAGAGAAATGTATTCAGACGTCCATGCTTTTTCGTTCAGTTCAACCCAAGGGTTCGTCTGCCATGCCGTGGCAATGCTCTGAGCATTGAGGGCAATGTTTTCAGTGATCGCAATACCGGTTTGGCAGGCAGTGTGTGATGAACTTAAAGAAGAGGCTTGGTCATACAACAACCATTCCACCGAGCCTAGGCCTTGGACCGTTACGCTCTGCTGTGAAATTTGCTCTTGCGTCCAAGCCTTATCTTGGCCGGTCAGAGCAGCCATCTTGCGACCTGTGGTGTTTTTCTTGTCTGGCCAAAACTGTATATTCCAGCTCTGCTCAAGGGCTTTTTCAGGCCCTCTTTCCTGACCTTGCAGTGCCATCCAAGCCATCATGGTTTGATGCCATTGCGATTTGAGTGACGGCAGTTTTGTCTCATCAGCACAATAAACGGCCATTAGGTTGGCCAGTTTGTCAGCTTGATTTGAGAAAGTATGCGCGGCTGAAAACTCTACTTGGTAAACGCCCTGACTAGGATGAGAGGTTTTTTGGGCAATAGGCGTTGGGCTGGTAGTTGACTGACAACCCGCCAGTAGCATCATCGAGGCAGCCAGTGCTGATAAAGAAAAGATCTTCATCGTGATTCCTTACAATGAATTCAAGAAAGCGATCAATGCATCGCGCTCTTTTTGATTGAACTTGAGAACGGTTTGTTTCGCCGGCTCCGCTTCACCGCCATGCCACAACACCGCTTCCATCAGGTTACGTGCTCGGCCATCATGAAGGAAATAGGTATGGCCGTTCACTTCTTCTGTATAACCGATACCCCATAATGGCGCAGTTCGCCACTCACGTCCATTCGCCAAATACTCTGGCCTGTTGTCTGCTAACCCCTCGCCCATATCATGAAGCAGCAGATCGGTGTAGGGATGAATTTTCTGATTCGACAGAGCCGGTAAACCTTCTCTTGTCATGGTTCTCACTTCGCTCTTATGGCAGCTATCACAACCTGCCTTGGCAAATAAACGCTGACCGAGCTTAACTTGGGGATCATTAATATTACGACGAATCGGTACGGCTAAGTGCTGAGAATAGAACTCAACGAAATCAAGAATGTTGTCGCTTACTTCTGGGGCTCCACCGTTTGGCAATTCAGCACAGATCGATTGCTTTGACGTGCAGTTCTCATTCGGGAACAGGTTGCTGGTTAGGCCAACATCACCGTTGAAAGCCGCAGCATTTTGCTGCATCAGCGTAGGTTGCCCAGACTTCCAGCCAAAGCGACCAATGGCGAAATCATTCTTCTGTACATCCCATACTTTATTGGCTTTGCCCGAAATACCATCGCCATTGGCATCATTTTCATCCGCCCAAGCTTGTAGCGTTTCATCGGCAATGCTCTCTAATAAACCTAGACCAATCATGGGTGGCGCGATGCGCGCGGAAAATTGAGTCTCTGGGTGCATCTCACCATAACCCAGATCAGTAATTTTAAGCTTTGGCTTACGTAATACGACTTTTGTTCCGTCAGCAAACGTCACTGGTACGTCCGAATAAGTGATCTTGATCTGCCCTTCTGGAGTTTGATCCTGAAGTGAAAAGTCTTGAAGTTGACCGCCATACGTAGGTTCAGGGACCACTCCGTCTTTGATGAAGGCTTTTTTTCTGCTCGGGCGTCATCGCAGGAATGCTCAAACGAACTAACATAGAGACCGCATGAATATCACCCTCTTCCGGTGGATGTCCCCGACCATCTTTGATGTGACAATTTTGACAACCATTGGTATTGAACAAAGGCCCTAAACCATCACGAGCATCCGTCGAAGCTGGCGCTTGCACCCAAGGATTGCGGAAAAAACTGTTACCCACACTGAAATCCAGACGCTTGGTCATTGGAAGATTTCCAGCAGGTAAAGAAAATGCGTTGGCACCTTCTTTCTTCACTGCAGTGCCTCCGCCTGATTTCACTTCATATGCGGAAACAGATGCACTAAGCATCATCACAGAGGCCAATAAGGACTTTTTATACGACTTCATACCAATAGTTCTCGGGCAAAACACCAACGCTTTATTAAGAAATATTCTCATTAAAAGTGTGGTTATAGAAACAGCAAAAGGGCTCACTAAGAGCCCTTAAAATTAATTAATTTTTTTTAGAATTCGTGGTCAGCTGTGTCTGGGTTCAGGCTGCTGATACCAACAATTTTCGCCGCACGTTCAATAGACGCAGTCTGAGCAACTAGAGACATGATTGTCTCGTTTACTAGGGCGTTACCTTGCGCATTACCCGCGGCAATTAGCTGGTCAAAGTACTGACCTTTCTTCTCTGCAGAAGTGACCAGTTGGCCAACTTGGGAACGTGTCGTATCAAACTGATTTTGGATTTCTTTCGCTGCTGCTTTGTCTTTCTGAGCCACGAGATCCGCGATACTAGGACCAGACAGAATTGTGCCATCTTCACGTTTGTACACACCAGTGTATACATTGTAGATACCCTGCTCGTTGTAGTAGTGAGAGTTGTGCGTGTTATCAGAGAAACAATCGTGCTCATCTTCCGTCGAGTTGGCTTCTAGAGCGACTTTCATACGCTCACCCGCAAGCTCACCCAGAGAAAGGGAACCCATGCCGAATAGCATTTTACGTAGGCCGTTGTCCGCAGAGTCGTTCAGAAGCTCTTCACGGTAGTTACCTTTCACTTCTGAAGACCACTGTTTCTCCATCCACTCTAGATCTTGAACAAGTAGATCTGCAGCGGCTTTTAGGTACTCACCACGACGGTCACAGTTGCCATTAGTACAACCTTTACCAACAACAAAGTCAGTATAAGCACGCTCACCCGCACCAGCGTTAGTGCCGTTTAGATCTTGACCCCATAGTAGGAATTCAATCGCGTGATACCCTGATGCAACGTTAGCTTCAGAGCCACCTACTTCGTTTAGATCAGCGATCGCTTCTGGCGTCAGTTGGGCCACATCAAGTTGGGTAGCACCAATGGTCAGTGTTTTGTTGGCAACGATATTTGCACTAGCGCCTTCGTTGCCAAGCTCATATTGATAGTCCGCTGCAACGTAGTCGATCAACCCTTCGTCAAGTGGCCAAGCGTTTAGCTGACCTTCCCAATCGTCAACAATCGCGTTACCAAAACGGAATACTTCAGACTGTTGGTATGGTACGCGAGAGTCGATCCAAGCTTGTTTTACTTCAGCAAGTTTGGCATCAGAAGGAGCGGAAAGGAAAGATTCGATAGATTGGTCTAGTGTCTTAGCTGTCGTCAGTGCGTCAGCAAATACAGCGTGAGCGACATCCGCGTAGTGCGCGACGACTTGCTCCTTTGTTACGCTTGCAGCAAACGCAGAGCTGCTCGCAATAACAAGCGAAGCTGCTACCGAGCGCGCTAAAAGTAATTTTACATTCATTGAAAAGCATCCTTGTTGAGCTTAATAATTATTCTGAATCATAAGTGCTAATTATTCTCATTTACACTCACGGCAGCAAATGATACAAACTTACATTTTTTTTGCAAGAGATATACAAAAAAGCCTCACAAAAGTGAGGCTTTTATCAAAATAGATTGTTCAACAGGCTACAGCTTAAGGTCGTGCTTACCGTGAGATACCTTAGCTTGCAAGTAGCCTTCGTTTCCGTCTTTAATATGTGCCGAGGTATTGACAGTATCTTCAATTTCAACACCATGCGCTTTCAATTCACGGATCTTTTTCGGGTTGTTGGTAATCAGACGAATTTTATCGACGTTTAACGCCTTGAGCATCTGCGCCGCTTCAGTGAAGTCACGTAGATCATCGCCAAAACCAAGATGATTATTGGCTTCATAAGTGTTCATCCCTTCGCTTTGCAGCTTGTATGCATCAATCTTATTATACAGGCCGATGCCACGACCTTCCTGACGCAAATAAAGAATAATGCCACCGGATTGAGCCATTTTATTAATGGTTTCGTCGAGTTGCTCACCGCAATCACATCGCGAAGAGTGGAACACATCGCCTGTCAGGCATTCTGAATGTAAGCGAACTAAGGGGCTGGACTGAGTCTTATCGGCTTGTTTGAAAATAACCGCTACATGCTCTTTGTCGGTCTTGAGTCCTTTGAAAGAGAGAAGCTCTGCTTCTATATCACTGTTTTTACCGACTTTAAAATCTACTCTGGCTCTAACTTGCGCCATATCCCTACTCACTTGAATCTTGCTATCTTCTATTTCTATCATTTTAGAAATCTCTTATGTGACTAACTATGGGGACTGATAGCCTATAAATCAATGGTCAGATCACTCTTTTGTTATAATATAACATTTTAATTTTAAGACAATAAAAAACCTCGTCGAATTGCATTCGCGAGGTCGATTATGAAAATAGACGAATAGTAAGACTAGTGGTTATGTTTTTTCTTCCACATGGAGAGCTCTATCCAAAGCGCCTCAAGCACTTCAAGCTCTTCCTCGGTCAATAGAGAAAGTGTGGGTTTAGTTTGCGGCAAAGAATAAGCTTGCAGTGCACTTATTTGAGCGTAAAAATCTTTGCGTAACTGAGATATGTTTGTATCCACTACTGTTTCCTAAGTTTCTCTCTAAAAACCAGTACAAAATGGTGACTTAAACCCTTTTTCTCAAAAATGATAGCAAATTACATAAATTGCGCAATGACATGGAGTATTTTTGGGCAATAAATCACATTTTATGTATGGATATACCCTTTACAATTCAATAAATTGCTTGATCAAGTTTGATCTTTTAGTAGCATTGCGCACCATGAAAAAGATCATTGTCGTCAGGCTAATTTCTAACCAGAGTACTGTTTTCATCGTTTTCACTGCAGTTAAGAGCAGGCAATATCCAAGAGCTAGAACGTTGTTGCTTCGGTAATGTCCATTCTGTTGCCAGTGGTCTGAATAAGGGCGGTAAGCGGTTTTCTGCAGTCTGGTGGTTAATCATGTTTAGAAACGACTGGTCTAGATAGAAGGAACTTTAATGCAAGATGTTCTAGTCGAAAAAAGTCATATAGGTGAGATTGTCTATCTTCTTTACGCTCAAAAAGAGTCGGTAAATAATCCTTTGGTCATCATCTGTCATGGGTGGAATAACGACAAATACGAGGGTTCTAATCTGGCTTTAAACTTAGCCCTACAGGGTTATTCTGTTATCTGCTTCGATGCGGATAAACACGGCGAAAGAGATGATGGTAATGCTCAAAACGAGATTACTCATTCGGACTTTAGTAAAAGAATGGTGGGTGTGATCAAGCAGAATTCAGATGATATCCATACCCTCATTGAACACTATCAAGAAGATAGTCGGATTGATCCCTCAAGGATTGCACTTGTGGGGATCTCTATGGGGGCAATGTCCACCTTTTATTCTTTGACGCAAAACAAACGGATTAAAGTTGCAGTCCCCATTCTTGGCTCTCCTGATTTTGTCGGTTTGGAAAAATTTGCCTTAGAAACCGATTCCATTAAAAAGCCCCTTAGTGATGATGACAAGCTAGCTATCCAGTATATGGCAGACATTGATCCTTGTTTGTACCTCATAGAAAATGAACATCGCCCTATGTTAATCATAAATGGCGCGAAAGATGATTGGGTTCCTGCCAACTTCGCTCAGAATTTTTATGAAAAATTGAAAACTAGGTACGCTAACAATAATACTGAAATTGAGTTCAAATTAGCTGATGAATCGCATTACTTTTCTAACCATATGCGTGATCATACGATTAAATGGTTAAAGAAAAACTTGTGAGCTAAAAAAGGCTGATACCAAGTATCAGCCTTTCGATTGTTTTGAAACGGCACTCAGAGCGTTAAGCCCATAAGGTCTTATTTTTGTGCGACTTTTTTGGTTTGTTCCATCAAGCCAAGAGCACCAAATCCAGTAATCACATCAAGGTTGGTTTTCAGGCCAGCTTCTGCACCACCGCCGATGTAGTTTTGTGGCATCTGCACTTGGAAGTTTTGCAAATTCTTGTACAGAGAATTGGCCACATCGCGGTTCAACTCTGCTAAGTAAACTTCTCGGTTTGCACCCAGTGCTGCGTATTTTGCTTTTAACACTTCCGCTTCTGCACGACCTTTTTCACGAATCGCTTTCGCTTCAAATTCTGCAGATAACGCATTGGCTTTTTGAATCGCTAGGTTAGCTTCTGCTATCGCTAGCTCTTTTTCTTTTTCTACCTCAGCGAGTCGCTTGGTTTTCTCGACTTCAACAATTTCACGCTCTGCTATCTGACGCGCCACTTCGACCTCTTTTTGTTGCGCGATGATCGCAAGCTCTTTGCGACGCTGAGCATCTTGGACTTCACGAGTACGCTGGATCTCTTTACGCAACTGCTCGGTCTCTGCTTGCGCCTTCGAGGTTTCTTGCTCCTGAATAGCACGGATGCGATCGGCAACTAAGCGCTTTTTGTCTGCCAGTAGTTGATCAAGTTGCTTTTCAGGCTGCGGATCACCGATAGTCACCTGCGTCACTTGAATACCGTATTGTTGCAATGGGTTATCCTGACGGATTGGGCGACCTGTGTCATCGGAGACAGGCACCGTCTTCCAAACCAGTTGGTTAGTCCGTTGCAGTTGGTTCGCGTTTGATTGATCGACGCCAACAGGAGCAAGATCTAACTGTTCCACTTCTACCTGACGACGTTCAGTCAGGTAAATACCTGCACGCAGCTGATCACCCAATTTGGATTTGAACTGGTTTAAACCGCCTTGGAAAAACTCTTCACCCGTGTATTGAGTGGCAGTAATCACTGTCACGTTACGCGCATTTTTCACCAACAATGCATCAATCAGATTGTTATTATTGCGGAACTCACGGTGCATTTTCTTGACCGCTTCAGGGTCATTACTGAGTTTAAAACGGAAGGTAACGGGTATCTCACCAATATAGGTATCAGCAAAGCGAACCTGCACCGCATCAAGACGTTGATAAAAGTCTTCGCCTTTGTTGTTACCAAATGACACCGTGACCAATTGGTCATACTTGGTGATTTTGGATAGAAACGGCATCCGAAAATGAATGCCAGGTTCAGTGAATACATCCAACTCACCAGTGAGGTTGTTCTGATGCACATAGCTGTAACCAGCATCGGTCATCAGAACTGAACTATTAATTGTTAACCCTATTGCCAGCAGCGGGATACCAAATATGGCTGCTTTCAATCCTCTACGTAATAACTGACGTCTCTCTTCCACTGTTCATTCCCGTTCTAAATATTTGTTACCAATTTGAACGTTTATTATATCGATTAGATATTCTTCACACACTAAGCAAAGTAACTAATCTGATAGGCATTGTGTTTGAATAGACTGACATTTTATCTCAACAACCTAATATAACTCGCAGCAGCCCCTTTATCCACAGGGCACTTAACCAAAAAATGCATAAAAATTGAAACTAAGTTTTAATAAGATAAATAATAATTAAATTTATATTATTGTTTTTAATTTAAACCAAAGAAAACATGAAACGAAAAATATTTATCATGTTGTAAATAACCATTATGGTTGTCGATCATATGAATTTATGCATTTTATTAAGCAAGACTCCGAGCTATTTATTGAACTATAAAAGAATTGCCCTTTGTTATCGGGCAATTCATGAATAATTAGGCAATCTCAACTCGCTGCCAGTGGCTATTCGCAGATTTAACGGCTACTCCTGCAAAAACTAACCTACCCTGCTTCAACACCGAACATGGTTGTTCACCCAACTCAGCGATAATTCGTTGGCTCAGTTTGGGGATAATAGGTGACGATAACCATGCTAACTCGCGTAAAAAATTGGTGACCACCGAACAAGTCTGCTTCGATTTTTGAGCGGGTTGCCCTTTGCGGACAAGCCACGGAGCACGATGGTGGAAAAAACCGTTCAACTCCGCTAACAGAGCAAGAATAACTTTGGTTACTTGGTGGAGATCGCCGTCTTGGTAAGCATCAACTATATCATTCAGGCATGGCGTAAACTGGTCTACGAATGTGGCGCACTCTAGGTCCAGTTGACCGATCTCTTCGAGAGTTATTTCTCCAGCGAAAACGTTGGCAATTAAAGTGTGATTCCGTTTTACCAAATTAGCCAGAGTGTTGAGTAAATCTGCGTTGATGAGCTCCGCGAATTCGTCCAAGACGACGTTACCATCTCGATAAAGCGGTTTTTGACGTACCAGAGCATAACGTAGTCCATCAGTGGTTAGCTGCTGTGCAAAGACACTAGGGTTGACTGTGGTCCCAGGATTGGACTTAGAAATCTTTTCACCGTCAATGGTCCACCACCCATGCACAATGAGCTTTTTCGGTAGAGGGAGATTTAAAGCCAATAAAAAAGCGGGCCAGTACACAGCATGGAAAAGCAGAATGTCCTTACCAAGGATGTGTTGAGTATTGGCTATGTCAGCCTTTTGCGCACCTGTACGTTGTATAGCGGTAATGTAACTAAATAGGGCATCAATCCAAACGTATACAGTATGCTGATGATGGCTTGGAACCAGAATACCCCACTTATTGTTGATTCGAGAAATTGATAAATCAGCCAGCGGCGCTGACTTCAATTGCTCTATGATTGTGTTCTGAAAGTGTTGCGGCGTAATCACGTTTGGATGTGTTTGATAGTACTCTAATAAAGCTATACGGTACTTATCTAAGCGAAATAGATAAGTTTGTTCTTCGACCTGAACGACGGGTTGCTTGTGTACTGGACAGAGGCGATTATCGACGAGCTCTCGTTGTGGATAATATTGTTCACATGCTACGCAATACTCGCCCGAATATTGCCCAAGATAAATATCGTTCTGGCTTTCTAAGGTTCTCCATATATCCTGAATATGCGCTTGGTGGTCTTCTGCTGTTGTACGGATAAACACATTGGGTTCTATTGCCAACTGCGGCCATAAGGCCTGAAAAGTCTTCGAGGTTGCGTCTACAAATTCTTGTGTCGATTGCTGTCGGGTTAAAGCGGTCTGCGCAATTTTCTGCCCATGTTCATCCGTTCCCGTGATTAACCTACTTTCCGATCCCAATAGCAAAGAAAATCGGTGAAAGATGTCAGCGATAATGCCGGAGTACGCATGGCCTAAATGTGGCTCGCCATTGGCATAAAAAATAGGCGTAGTGATAAAACATTGCTTAGGTAATAGTGAGGGTTTAGTGGCAATTGATTGCTTTAAGCTCATCGTATAATCTCCTTTGATTCCATTACAATAGTCGGAAAGAGATCTTGATTTCGGCTTAGTTGCACCACCTTTCCAACAATATGTTCAGGAATGGTGATGCAGTGAATAGATAATTTAGAACACGCAGCCCATCCCTCCCAGCATTCGCTGAGAAGGCATGTTCATCATGATATTTGTGACAAAAATATAGGCCATTGGTTGTACTGTTTTTTTGTGTTCTTATCTTCACTCTATCAGAGTGATTTTTATCCAACAAGCGTTTCCTTATCTTCAAACTTCAAGGCATCTGGCAAATTCTTACTCGGTGAGACATCGAAGCCAACAAAATGAAATTGGCCTTGGTTACCTCGGTATTGATTGCCAGTGAGCGGTCTTGTGACTGGCTAACAATAAAACACAACCATACCTGTTCTGGTGTGGTGATTTCTGTACGTATTAATCTCAAGGGGCTGGTTCAACACAGATTTGGGGTGAAAACACGCCTTGAAAAAGTGTTAGCCATGAAGAGTAATATACTACTTTGATTAGCATTGTTTACATATAACGTTGAATGGAAATCTACCAATAAAATAATTTAGAATAAATCACCAATAATTAACTCTTTGCCTACAACGTACGCGCCTACACTCCCTCTCAACTTTCGACAGAGGGCATGGACATGGAGCGTAAATACCCCGACCCGTTTAAAACCAAAAGACCTCATATGAGGGCTGGCTACAAACCGATTATTGAAGAGAAACCGGCTGGCCCGATGCCAACCATTTCTCCACCCGAAGAGAAAGAGCCAGCCTTCGCTTACGCGGTCGAATACGCGTGCGAGATGAGTTTGTACAGCAAGGCAGTCGAGCCACACATAGGCAGCCTGCTAGGCAAGACCGCACAAGAAAGCCGGTTCTCTCAATGGCGTCAAGTCGCCAATGGCCCTCATACCCGCAGCATTGTCTCGATAGACAAGCAAGAAACCCAACAATTGTGGGTGGGAAGCAAAGCCCCGCTTCCGGTCAATGCCGAACTCCGTTGGTCAGACATCCTGCCTCAAGACAAAGACCACCTCACTATCGAATACGCGTTTGTGCCCATTCGCCCCGCCATCCAAATCGGCGAAATGCTCGGCTTACCGACCGAAGGCTATTTGTACCATTTTGTCGATGGTGAACTGCTGCATGAATACCGCTTCCAAGGGGACACTCGGTATCACTTTTTGGTCACGCAAAGCACTGCGGGGGCGATGAATCCAGAGCCTAGAAGCCAGTTTGGCAGCGACTTTGTCTTAGCCCTATGGAAACGAGAGGGTCAGGTGGTGGTCAACCAGCACTTGCTGTTTAGTCGACACGCCATGGATGACCAAGCCATGTCGGCGGTAGACGCGGCCTTTTTAAATGAGCATGGCGTCCAGCTCGATATGGACGCCATCATCCCTTTGACCAAAGGGCCTGTCGTGGAAGAGGTTAGTCGCCGAGCCGCTCATCAGGCGGCTCAAGGGGAAACCCTAGAGCAGATTGCTCAGCAGCACGGCGTCACTCTTGAGACCTTACAAACCTTAAACCCGACGTTGCCATTATCGCCACTGGACAAGCGGGCAGTCATCTATACCGAGCCCGTGAGGGTGTACAACCATGCGCTGGATGTCGGTTACCCAGCCTTCACCGCCCGGCTCAGTGAAGGGCTGCTCTCGATAGACCGCATCGCCCGTGAAAAACCGTTTCCCGTGGTGAAGGTCGCCACGGCGAATCAAAGTGCCTTTGCCGCCTTAGCTCCGGTACGCTATGCCATCGACAACCGAAACCTAGACACACTCAATGATGAGGTGGTCAAAGGGCTTAACCCCATCACTGACACCGCGCTCTTCCCGGGCGGCGTGCTGCGCTCAGACAAACTCCCTTACACCTTGCGGCAGCTGCGCGATGGCTGGCTCTATGCCCTAAGCCAAGACCCAGAAACCGACGTCTGGTCGGTGGCCGAATACCAAGTCGTCAAAGGCGAGTTCTACCGTTTTGTTGGCGACCTGGCCGAAACGCGATATAACGCAGACGCTGAAAAGCCACACGCTTACGTGCTTTATCAAACTGGCCGGCCCTATTTTATCGGTTATGCGAGCCAGCGCTGGACACAAAACCTGCAAGATTTCTACACAGGCAATACCCCAGAGAGCCAGCAAGCAAGACAAGCCTGGCTGCGCGATATCACCGCCCCAACCCATCGTCTGCCGATTGAACAAATCTCAAAAGAAGTGGCCGACGTCGGCAAAGAAGACTTAAGCGCGTATTATTTGACCTGCGCTTCTCCCACCGTCACCGAAGCCGATGAACAAGGGCTCATCACCCCACTGCAGCCCGCGTCCCTCATCAGCTATCAGTATCAAGCGCCCCTCTTGTGCGCCCACCATTTTGTCGCTTTGGATGACCCCTTGGCTGACTTCACCGACTTGTATCTGCGCTTGGCGCAATCAGTATTGCCCTTGTTGCAAGACGACCACACGCAGCGAAAAATCGTGGTGGCGGAAGCCATTCGGAGCTTGGTGCGCATTTCCCTGCCGCCGGGTACCTTAGATAATGTCCCGGTCGACAAGGTGGTTGAGGTCGAGCAAGACCTAGATACCTGTTTGGAGTACCACTACTATCAAGCGCAATTGAAGAACGGTAATGCCGTCGGCAATTGGGGCGCCAGTTTGGCCTTAGAAGCGCAGCCCATTATCGCCGCCTACCCTGAAGCCAGAGCCAGACTCAATCAATACGGCATTGCACCAGCTCTACTCGAGTCACGCTTTAGAGAGTATGTGGAGCGGCGCAAAGCGCACCGCCAAGTCAACTGGGCAGACTTAGACACCTTCTATAAAGACTACCTCAACACGCTTCATCATGGCGTCGCCATGATAAAGCACGACGCCCCCCATATGATAAAGGCCATCACCGCCTTAGGCACCGACCCGCGGCGCTTTGGCCTCGACGTCGGCGAGCATGCCCACCACCGAGTGCTAAGTACCCTGATGGATGCGGCGCTCAATGAACTCGAATTGAGTGCCCAGCAGGTGCCCGAGTTGAGCGACAGCATCGATGAATTGCTCACCGAACCGGATAACTTGTTAGGCTTGGCGGTGTACGGATTCTCGTCGGAGATTTATGCCGCCACCGAACCACTGCTCGGTGGCGTGACCTTCTCGGATTTTACTGGCCAAACACGTATCCCGCTAAGCGGGTTTATCTCGGCGTTTAACGATGTAATTGGGTTCAGCGACCCCAATTCGACCTTGTTTACGGCGACGAAGAGCTTACTCATCCCCCTTGAAAGGCAAATCAATCAGGCCACACAGGCGGTCAAAGACAAAGGGGATAAAGCGGTGCGCAGCCTACAAATGCTGCGCTTTCGTATCATTAACCGCGTGATGAAACTGCCCGGTTTGTCGGCGCGGCGCGCCATGGCAATGTCGCTGTGGGGGCAAGCTCAATTGAGTCAAGGTAAGGTGTTTCTTAACGAGGGCCTTAGCGCTCAAACCCAAGCGGCCAATGGCCGTTACCACCAGTTGTTAATGGAAGCGCACAGTACCAATACTGCCTTGTCCAAGCTCCCTGCTGAATCGGCGGAACATCGCCGAATGTCGACGTCGTTACGTCAGATAAACAAACAAATCAGTCGCTATGTGGAGTCTATCCCACCAGTGTTCAGCGAATACCAGAGCCAAACCGTTGGCAAATACACCTTCAGCAACGCCGCGAGCTCGGTCAGCCATGCCTTTGACCGCCTTGGCGGCACGGATTTGGTGGTGGCGTCCCTCAACCTAATTAATATCACCTCACAAATACAAACCCTGCAAGAGATGGAAAAGTCGGCCCCTTACCCGGATACGCGTCGCCAACAAACCACCGTAGGTTACAGTATCGCGTGGTTTGTTAATAACACAGGCGTGGTGCTAAAAGGGCTATCGTTGCGTAAAATTCAGTCTAATAGTGACCTAATGACCACCTCTCTCAAACAGCTAAAATCGGCAAAGAGTATTAAAATTGCGGATGTAATTAATGTTGAACGCTATATTGCCCATTCACTGATTGCCGGAGTTGCAGGGGTGCTCGCCGCGGGTCTAGAAGGCTGGCAAGTCGTAGAAGATTTCTCGTCATCAAAAAGTTCGACAGAAAGATTCTTATTGTTTGGTAAAGGCGTGGCTCTGGCTGGGCAATTTGCAAGTTGGGGTGGATTGGTCTACAACTCGCTAAGAACTCGTTTAGGCCTGATATTCGTCGGTGAAGTATTACAAGGTTGGATGTTAGCCATCAACTTCTGGGGCGCGGCTTTGTATGCAGCAGTGACCATACTGCTGTTGCTGACTAAACGAACCCCGCTGGAAACCTGGCTGCGCCATTCAATATGGGGCAAAGAGCCAGACTTTAACCGCAGCGCTGTGGATGAATACCACGCCTTACTGGCTTTGCTTAACCAGCCGTCAATCCAGTTTCGCACCACTGCGCGACGTATTGATAGAGCGGGGTCGAGCAACAGCGCGACCGTCTATTTTAAACAAGAGGTGACCATCCTTTTGCCCAACGCTTATGCCAATGAAGCCGTGACCCTGAGCATCGAAAGCGGCTTTCCGCCCTCGGATTATCAGAACTTTACCGCTCACACCTTATTCAGCGGCCAAGTAACACGCGATAAAAATGAGCCGACCCTGTGCCGCTACCACTTACCTTTACCTCAACCACTGCAACACCTAGTGGCGCAAGGGCAAGGGACCATCAGACAAGAAAGACTCAACGTGTTTGTTGGTCGCCATGCCAATAACCCGTATGATAACGGCAATGCACTGGTTAGCGTCTATCAGGCGCAAACCTTAGCGGGGGTCAGCGAGCACAAAACCATGCCAGCGCTCGCGGAGTCAAAGCTATCACTGATGCCAACCCATCAGGTTCAGTTGCGGCTGCCCCCCATGCCAACCCACCCAGCGCCCAGCCAGAGTCAGCCAGTAAAAAACCAGAGTAAAGAGGAATAGCCTTATGCGACCACTGAATCTAACGTATCAAGTACCAATGGAGGGGCCTCACTGATGTATGTGTCTGTCGACTCGTTACCGGAGCTGACCTCAGAGTATCAACACGCCCAGCAGCAAGCGGTACAAGAGGCCAAAGTGGTCTATCAATTTGAAATCGTAAGACAGCGTCCCAACGATTACGGCACAATTTTTATATGGTCGTTGTTTGGCTTATTTTCCTTATGGATGATGTGGATCGCAGTGCAAGACGGTCTATGGGCAGGTGTTCTTCTTGTTATATTGTTTTCCGGAGGCTTTCTGACGTATTGCTATTTTGCTGGTAACCCAGATGTAAAACAAACCGTGACTTTAACCGAAAAAGGCATGATAGTCACCGAGCTGACTCTGGTCCCTGACGCCTGCTTTGCTGCCTTACGCTACTCGGGCTATGTGGGCGTTGCTATTTCGATTATCGGGGTAGTGCTGGTCGGGCCGATGATGTTTGTTGGTGCCGGCGCTGGGCTGTTAATGTCGTTTAAAATGGCTGGGGTTACTAATCAACCTAGAGTCAGAGTTCGCCCTTTCAACCCTAACATTGAATATGAAATGGCGGACAATCAATGTATGAAGTTCAAAAATAACCTCATTCTTCGGCGAGTCGTGCCTCGTATAAAGCTAGAAAATGACGGTGGTGAAAAAGATGACCTGTTCAGCGATAACAAAGAATTTTATTTCCTGACCTATGCCAGTACAGAGCAAGAGCAAATAGAAATGATGCGCCACTTGAAGAGGTTCATCAAAGTTGAACATGAAGACTACTACCATCAGGTGTAGTTGATGGGGCCTCACTGATGTATGTGTCTGTCGACTCGTTACCGGAGCTAACCCAAGAGTATCAACACGCCCAGCAGCAAGCGGTACAAGAGGCCAAGGTGGTGTATCAATATGAGGGGGTGATAGTTCCTGCTACCGATTACGGGGCAATTTCTATATGGTCGTTGTTTGGCTTATTTTCCTTATGGATGATGTGGATCGCAGTGCAAGACGGTCTATGGGCAGGTGTTCTTCTTGTTATATTGTTTTCCGGAGGCTTTCTGACGTATTGCTATTTCGCTGGTAACCCAGATACAAAACAAACGGTGACCTTAACCGAAAAAGGCATGATAGTCACCGAGCTGACTCTGGTCCCTGACGCCTGCTTTGCTGCCTTACGCTACTCGGGCTATGTGGGCGTTGCTATTTCGATTATTGGAGTGGTGCTGGTCGGGCCGATGATGTTTGTTGGTGCCGGCGCTGGGCTGTTAATGTCGTTGAAAATGGCCGGAGTGGTCAATAGACCTAAGCAGCGAGTACAACCTTTCCCCCCTACCGCGAGTTACCGACTTTGTTGCGTTCCGGAAGGCCGATATAAAAATGGACTGATTGAATCGCATTTGTTTCCAATTTTTGAAATGGAAACTGAGAGTGAAGAGAACGAGGATATTTATTGGGAAAATAGGCATTTTTACTTTTCTTACTATATTGCTTCACCGGCAGAACAAGAGCAGCTTTTAAAACACCTAAGGCAATTAGTTACTGTTATAGAAGAAGAATAAATAGTCACAGGCTCCCTAAACAGGGAGCCTGTGTATGTATTGGGGGTTCAGCGATTGTTGGTGAATCAAAAGCTGAGTAGAACGTTCCCCTGAATCCAACGTATCAAGTACCAATGGAAGGGCCTCACTGATGTATGTGTCTGTCGACTCGTTACCGGAGCTAACCCCAGAATATCAACACGCCCAGCAGCAAGCGGTACAAGAGGCCAAGGTGGTGTACCAATTTGAAGTAGTCAAAGTGCCACCTATTGATTATTGGGCAATCTCGATATGGGCAGCGACAGCGGTCCTACTTTTGTGGTTAGGTTCTTTAATAGGTTGGGTAGGCATTGTTTTGTTTTCCATACTTGTCTTCGCGCTGAGCAGTTACTACTACTACGCCGGCAATCCAGATACAAAACAAACAGTAACCCTATCCGAAAAAGGGATGATAGTCACAGACCTGACTCTCGTCCCTGATGCCTGCTTTGCCGCCTTACGTTACTCTGGCTATGCCGGTATTGCTATTTCGCTTATTGGTGTGGTGCTGGTCGGGCCGATGATGTTTGTTGGCGCCGGTGCTGGGCTATTAATGTCGTTTAAAATGGCTGGTGTAGTCAATAGACCTCGGCAGCGAGTATTGCCCTTTCCCTCCCCATACAAATTATAGAATTTATATTGTTCCAGAATGCCGTTATAAAAACGGACTTTTACAATGGCATATGTCACCAATGATTGACCCTGAAGTAGAAGGTGAAAAGATGGAAGCTATTTATCGTGAAAATAGGATATTTTATTTTTCTCGCTATGCCGCCTCACCTAAAGAGCAAAAGCAGTTTCTACAACACCTCAGGCAATTAGTTACTGTTATAGAAGAAGAGTAAATAGTCACAGACTCGCTAAACAGGGAGCCTGTGTATGTACTGGGGGACAGCGATTGGTGGTGAATCAAAAGCTGAGTAGAACGTCCCCCTGAATCCAACGTATCAACTACCAATGGAGGGGCCTCACTGATGTTTGTCTCTGTCGACTCATTACCAGAGCTGACCCCAGAATATCAACACGCCCAGCAGCAAGCGGTACAAGAGGCCAAGGTGGTGTATCAATTTGAAGTAGTCAAAGTGCCACCTATTGATTATTGGGCAATCTCGATTTGGCTAAGCTGGCGTTAGGCATCAATAACCGGAAACTCGATGTTTCACAACCTCAGTGTTCCATGACACCAGCTATAAAGCGAAAAGAGCTTAAACACGTGGTGAGTTTTGTACGACTTCGGAGATAACATAAACATACAGTGTTAGTATCAGCGGGCCTACCAAGAGATTCCAAATCTCGGTACCGACAAATATACTCGGCTCAGGGAACTCAGAATCGATGACACCAATCACTATAAGCCAGCCCACTGATAGCTCCAAAATCAGTACGATAAAAGACGTCACTAAAACCACCAGCGCGAAGGTAGACGAAATCACTTTTTCATCCCCAGCAAAATAAACCGTGATGGGGACCACAATTAAAACTAACTCCAAAAATGTTATCATCGGCTAACCTCGAAGGCATAAACGAACCTTACCTGAAAGATGTCATGGATAGAAAGTCTATTGACCCTAGTACAACTTAAGAAAAGTGGACATAGGCACAACAAACTCTTGGCACTGATGCTCAGCGATTTTGTAGCAAATCAGAGCCAATCAAAGGTGAATACCCTTTCCTCTTTAATCGGCTCTGGGCGGTTTCATCGCGATATCTTCTGATTAATCGCTCGCTCAAGATCGGAAATTTTACGCACAACCTCCTTGGATATTGGCTCTATTTGTTCAAACGCTCTATTGGCATCTTCGTGTTGACCTTGATCTAACAATTCGAGCACATCCTTAATCACGCCATGGAGTTTCGCATGAGGTGGCTCTAGCGCTTTGAATGTGGCCTCAGTACCATAAAGGCTTTTTCCTTCTCCGTAGTACCATTTGCCCAATGCACAGAAATGATGGTCACAGGCGACTTTTTTGTCTAGTGCTTGATGATCCCCATTCAAGTAAGAACGAACCTTGGTTTTCCACGCTAGGTGGGCGTTTTTAATATCAGTGAAATCAATCCGTTTAACACCACTCAGTTTAAAGTCTGCTAATTGCTCTCTTAGCTCTAAGGCTTGCTGGCTTAACGCTTTGGCCTTGTTCTGCAAACTAAGGGCGCTCTCTTCAGTGTCAACACTCTTTTCGCTGATGACTTCTACCGACTTGTTCATATCTTGAACGACTGTAGATTGCTCTTCCGATGCCGCCGCTATTTGCGTACTCATATCATTGACATGGCTGACTTGATGAATAATCTCGGAGAAGGTTTCTCTGGCTTTAGAGACACCTTCATAGGCATTCTGAGCAAGAGTGTTGTTTTCAGAAATTCTTGTCGACGAGTCTTGAACGCCTTTCTGTAGGCTCTCCAACATCGAATTAATGTCTTCTGTCGCGGTTTGTGTTCTCTGCGCCAAACTGCGCACCTCATCAGCCACCACAGCAAAACCACGCCCTTGCTCTCCCGCACGAGCCGCCTCAATGGCGGCGTTCAATGCCAGTAGGTTGGTTTGCTCTGCAATCTCACTTATCGTTTTGGTTACTTGCCCTATACTTTGGCTCTGTTCAGACACGTGTGCTATCTGAGTAATGGTTGCATCTAGCTCAACCAAGAAGTTGGAAAGCTTCTCTAAACCTTGCTCTATCAGCTCATCGCCAGCCTGGACATTTTTTTTGCGTTTCGAGCGCTGTGTGCGAGGTTTGGATGGTATTTTCCGTCACTTGTTGCACGGTGGCCGCCATTTGTGTCATTGCACTGGCGATTTGAGAAGTGTGGGATGATTGTGAAGCCATCATCTGCTGCATGTGGAAACTGTCCGACGACACCTTATCTGAGTCTTCGACGACTTTTTGTGACGCTCCAACGACTTGGCTCAGAATCGCTTTATAGCGTGCTTGCAGCATTTTGACTGATTGGTTTAGACTGCCGATCTCGTCTTGTCTGGACAAGTTGATTTTCGTAGACAGGTCACCTTGAGACATCTTTTTGACCAGATCTTCAGTCTCTTTCACTGAAGTTAAGATTCGATATCGAATAACGAACCAATTGAGGGCGGCAATAACCGTTAAAATCACCGCGGCCAAAGCGTTGGTCAGGTGGTCGGAGAAGAAAGATTGGCCGGCAAAAAGTGCTCCACCGACAATCAACATCAGATGAGAGAGTGAGAAAAACTGGTTGAATGTCACTCGCTCTAGCAGTGTTGGACCAGGAAGATCAAGAGAGGCGTTACTGCGCATTTGTTTGTATAAGGCTTCCGCATCAGCTACCTGTTGTTTGGATGGTTGTGAACGAACCGATTGTATGCCAACTAGCTTGCCGTTTTTCATGATCGGAGAGACGAAAGCATCGACCCAGTAATGATCACCATTTTTGCAACGATTTTTGACAATGCCTCGCCAAATTTTTCCGGCTCGTACTGTGCTCCATAAACTTTTAAACGCGGCTGGCGGCATATCGGGATGCCTGACAATATTATGGTCTTTCCCTGTCAACTCTTCTCGTGAAAAACCACTAATGGACACAAAGTCATCGTTAACGAACTTTATTTTTCCCTGAATATCGGTGACCGAAACCAAATCGTTTCTGTCATCAAAGAACACTTCCCTCTGAGTAACGGGTCCATTGTCTTTCATAGTGCTTTCTCCAACGCCTGTACTGTTGAAAGCCAACGACAACACTTTTAATAATTATTTTATTAGAATAGCTCAACTACCATGCATAAGGTAGATGAACTTTAGTATGAGAAAAACCATTATTTGCAGCGTCAGGCTGGTTGTCACACAGCGTAAACCCGTCGGCTTAGCCAGGTACAAGTTAACATCACAAGGTGTGTTTTATTGCATATACTGTTAGTGGGAACGAAAGCACGAGGCGAGCAAGGAGAACACTATGTACTTAGTCAGGTTGGTTTACGCAAGCACAATAACAAAAGGGATTACCGAATCCGATATTCAAAATATTCTTGATGTGGCGAGAAAAAACAACGCGCTAGTCGATGTGACGGGTTTACTGTTATTTAATCGCAATTACTTTTTGCAGTGCCTCGAGGGTTCAAGAGCTCAGGTAAACAAGATTTATCATCAAATTCTTAATGACCAGCGACATCAAGATATTTTGTTGCTCGATTACAGCGAAATCTTCGAACGAGAATTTGGGGACTGGAGTATGGGCTATATCCCCGAAATGAGCCTAACCACACCCATCAACCTTAAATACTCGGTTCATGCGAAATTTGACCCTTACAGTATGTCTGGTGGTAGTGCGCATAAGTTACTACTCAGCCTGCGTAATGTAGTGACCCTTGTCTAGCCAATAAACAGCAAAAAGCAGCCTTAAATGGCTGCTTTTTTTAGCCTCGATAACCGAGTTTAACCTTGCCATCGGAATCAAACCATAAAGACTCTTTGCGTCGACGACCGATTAAAATCGGGCCATCATCGTAGAACAAAAAGTTTTTCCAATGTTTCTTAAAAATACGCCATTTGGTTTCGATGACGTTGTATTTTTCGTAGCAAAAATAGACGGTGACGTCATCTTGCCAATCGATAAACTCGGCGACGCCTTGTGGCAACACGTCTTCGTCGGCTTCCCACGCCGCCATCCAATCAAGACTGTCTTTCCAGTTGGATGCTTTCATCGGCCAGTCACTTGAACTCAGGCGTTCTGCATCTGGGCTTTGAGTACTGATGTTCTCTTTCCATAACTGAGCAGAACGCGCCTGTGTCATCGGCTTGATCTGCTCAAGATCTTGCTCTGGTACGGGCATAGATTGGTGAGTGAAAATCCATTTTCTTTGGTATTCATCCAAAGTGAGATACGACATTCATTTTCCTCGTTGTATAGCCTGTTCAGGCTTTAAGCCATCCTTTTTGAGTGGCTTCTTCAATGACTTGCTGAGCCTTACCCCATAAAGCTTGCGAGCCATATTCTATTTTCTGGTTTACCGTCAGCGCTTGCTCACGAGTCACGCCATGCTCCAGCCAACTCTGACCATTATTGTGATAATTAAGTAACATTGGAATTATCCTATCAAGGGCTTTGCCAAACTTAGCATCGGCTGACTCCGCTCGCTCAAATTCAAGCCATAGCTCAAGAAGCTCCTGCCCTTGATCATTAGGAAGCAAAGCAAACAATCGCTGTGCAGCGACAAGCTCTTTCTCTGCCTGTACTTTTGAGGCCGCCGTGTCGTATACAAATGTATCGCCAGCATCAATTTCAACAATATCGTGCAGCAGTAGCATCTTCACAACACGAGCAATGTTAACGGGCTCGTTAGCGTGTTCTTCCATTAATATCGCCATTAGAGCAACATGCCAGCTGTGTTCAGCGCTATTTTCAAGACGACCTTGAGCACTTTTGACACGGGTTCTTCGCAAAACGGATTTCAGTTGGTCTAGCTCCATCACCAAAGCCAGTTGTTTCTCTAATCTAGCCATGCTCAGCCTTCTACCCAGTTGGGGTTAAGCAATGACGTCAGGTTGTGGTCTTCCCACTTCCCATCAATCAGTAGGTAATCTTTAGCGAACCCTTCCCTTTTGAACCCAAGACGTTCAAGCACGGCTTCACTACGATGATTTCGTGGCATATAGCCCGCCATAATTCGATGGATGTTTTGAATAGTAAACATATAGCGGACGGCCATCTTCAAAGCTCGCGTCATCACGCCCCGCCCCTGCGCAGTTTTACCAAGCGAATAGCCAAGGTTACAGGCGTGAAAAGGGAATCGAGAAATATTGCTAAACGAAACCGTACCCAACATTTCGTTCGTTTCACTATCAATGATGAGCAAGTAGTAACCCAATCCCATACGGTGAAGCTCGTTGAGCTTAATCAAACGCTGTGTCCAGCCAAACTCTGAGAAGAAAGCCTCTTCCCGTCTGGGTTCCCACTGCTTGAGGTGTTCTCGATTGGCAATAAAATAATCAGAGATCAACTGACCGTCGGTAGGTTCCGCGGTGCGCAGAATAATACCTTCATCGTGCTCAAACACCTGTTGAGGAGTACTGATTCGTTCCATCTAGTTTTTTCTTATTCCGTATTCACGTAGCTTGTTGGCCACTGAGGTGTGGGAAACGTTGAGGCGTTTGGCCAGTTTTCGACTTGATGGGAACGACTGATAGAGACGTTCCAGAACCTGAGATTCATAATCTTTCATGATTTCATCGAGTGAACCATCTAGATTAATGGTCGCCCCACTGGTGGAAGGAGTGTCGAGTTGTGGCAAATGAAATAGATCGACAGTCAACGTCTCTGTATCTAGCTCAGTTAGCGCTCTCAACACCATATTCTCTAACTGTCGCATGTTCCCTGGCCACTGATAGTTAACCAACTGAGCAACTAAGGTTTCATCGATATCGGGCTTCTTAATACCAAGCTGCTTGACATATTTGACAACAAACAGGTCGAGAAGCGGGCCAATATCATTTGAGCGCTCTCGCAGTGCAGGGATATTAAGTGTTAAAACATTCAAGCGGTAAAAAGATCTTCACGGAACGATTTAGACTCCGCGAGATCAGCAAGGTTATGACGAGTAGAAGCGATCACTCGAACATCGACATGAATTTCTTGCTCAGCCCCTACGCGACGGAAAGTGCCATCTTGTAGTAGGCGTAATAACTTAATCTGTAGATGAGGGCTCATTTCGCCAATTTCATCTAAGAAAACCGTGCCGCCGTCCGCTTGTTCAAAAATGCCCTTATGACCCTGTTCATGGTTGAACGATCCCGGGGCATGACCAAACAGCTCGGTTTCAGCCACATCATCGGGCATTGAAGCACAACTCAGAACAAGGAATGGTGAAGCCGCTCGGTGGGAACGATTATGGCACGCTCTGGCCAGCATCTCTTTACCTGTGCCCGTCTCTCCTTGAATCAGCAATGGCTGCTCAAGCATCGACAGTTTTTTTCGCTTGGCTCATTAGTGCCTTGTGCCGATTAGATATGCCGACAAAATGTTCAAAGCCGAGATTGTTGTGCAGAGGTAATGAATCTTCTAAGACCGACTTTTCTTGCGTAGAGCGGATGATCATCACTGTACTGGCCAAGATCGATTCGTTGGATTCATCAGTGATGTAAACTGGCATGATCTCCATGCTGTAGTCGAGACCGCCAATCACAATGTTTTCTCGCTGACGGGTGATCTTCCCCTCGGCCCACTTAGAAAAGTTAAAGCTGGGTAGCAGAGTGCTGATTTGGTGACCAATCATCTCCTGTTCTTCACACCTGAACAAGCCTAAAGCCGCGTGGTTCGCCATATCAACATTGCCTTTCAAATCAATCGCCAATACTGGCTCAGGCAAGTTATTAAGCAGAGAAATAAGTTCTGTATTGTGCCTTTCCATCGGCATGAACTGAATTTTACGTACGTCTCTCACACCTGAAATTCGACGTATCTCGGCCATAAGTTCACTGAAAGTATCGAAATCGATATCAGGACAGTTGAGGTAGATAATACCTATGGTGTCGATTTCGATCCCTCGCAAATCAATATTTTTAGAAGCCAGAATATCGAGCAGCTCACGGGTGAGCCCTAATCTGTCTTCACATATCACTTCTAAACGCACTGATTAAATCCCTAGTCTTAGGTGTCAGGAAAAGTTGACAGTAGTTTCCCTTAAGCCTAGATCCTCGTCAAGCAAACCAGCATTACTTGCTTCACATTCACACTATTTGATTGTTATGGCGGCGATTTTTTCTACAATCTGCTTTCTTATCGCACCCAAATTAACTTTTCTTTCCTGATGCCAAGGTATAGGTCTGAGTAATGTCATCGCTTTGATTCCTAGCCTTGCGGTCAGTATGCCAACCCCAAGCCCTTGCCCTGCTCTCGCTGATACTTTCCCCGCAAGATCCATCGACATTAGATCCATACTGGCATCTATCGCCAGTTCACTTGCCCCTGCCGCGGCCATGTTGATCAATGTGGCTTTGAAAAGCGTCAATCTAGACCAGTATCCGAGCTCTACACCGTAGACATCGGCGAGACTGTCGATCATTTTGAAATTGCGCCATGCGACCAGCAACATGTCAACAATGGCCAGTGGGCTAATCGCCACCAAAGCGGCAGATTCCGTCGCGTACTGAGTGACGATTTTGCTCGCTTTCTTGTCCTGTTCACTCACGACCATCGCGTCATACATGTCGAGTACCTCGGAGTCGCTGTGAGAAGCATTAACACTGTGTGTCCAGCGGTCATAGCTTGGTGATTCTGGCTTAATGCCGCTTTGCTTAGCGATCGCTTCACAAAAAGCTTTTCCGCGACCGACGCTATTGCCAGCGATCAGCGCTTCACTCTGTTCTTGAACCGAAAAGTGATGACGTAACGTCTTAAGCTTCCATAGTTCCTTACCCAATGCCCCTATGCCTAGCGCCGCCAGTGTCGACATAAAACCAGCCCAGCCAAGCGCTAACCAATCTGCATTTTGAACAGACACCACAATACTGTCGATGGCTTGCCAGCCGACCAAGCCAGAAAAAGCCGTAAGTAGACCACTCGCTAGCCATCGACGCCCGGTTTTAGGTCGAATCACCTGTGCTAGGTTTTCCTCAGCCTCACTCAACGTTTCTTCAGAGCTGATTGCCGTTGGTGTAAACGTTTCTCGTTCTTCGAACTGCATTTGCGAGGTCAAGTCTGGGTCGCCACCCAAAGGTTCTTGATCCAATGTTTGAGTGAAGACTTGTTTTTGCTTCAACTTTGGGTCTTGATAATCGGTCATTTCAGCTTGTCTCCAATCAGGTATTCCAGCGCTTTATCGAGACGAATATGAGGAATAGGATCATCTGCCGAGCTAGAGAGTGGCCGAAAGCCTATAAATTCGAATCCCTCGTTTTGCCAAAAACGTTGGTGAGGCAGTTTTTGCGGAACCTCTCCAGGAAATATTGTCATGGGTTGTCCATCAAGGTTTATTCCTTGTATAGCAGGAAAGGATTCAGTACCACGGTTGATGAAACCTGTTTTGGTCGCCTGAATAGACGCCATAGAGATACAGCTCATTTCGATGTTTTCATAGGACGCTGTTTGCCAAGCGGGATGAACCATCTGTTGCAACAGAGAAACAAGGTTAGGATGCTGCTCTGGAGTAACATGGTCGGCCTTAGTCGCCGCAAACAATATCTTATCGATTCTCGGCGCAAATAATCTCTTTAGTATATTGCTTCGGCCATAGCGGAAGCTATGCATGATCTGTTCAATCGCATGGCGCATGTCGTGGAACGATTCGTAACCAGCGTTTAAAGGTTGTAGGCAGTCCACCAAAACGATTTGACGGTCAAACGTCGAGAAGTGATGCTTGTAAAACGCTTTCACGACTTTTTGTTGATATTCCTGATAGCGCGCTTCGAGCATAGCTAAATTGGAGTCCTTGCTCACTTTGCTCTCTGTATCAAAGCTGCACGGGAAAAACTGTAACACTGGCGCACCTTCCAGCTCACCTGGTAAAACAAACCTACCAGGCTGAACCCAGTGCAACCCCGTCGCCTTGCAATCGTGCAAATACTGAGTGTAACTCTGTGCGATCGCTTCAAGCTCTCTTTCATTGACGTCACCAGTCAAGTCTAGTTGTTCGAGTTTAGCTAACCAGTCTTGTGCCAGCTCTCCACGTTGACCTTTAAGTGCGTTGAATTGTGTCTGTGACCATTGGTGAAAGCTCATGTCCAGTAACGGTAGATCGAGCAACCATTCACCAGGATAGTCAATAATATCGATGTGTAACCTTGATGTGCTGCTAAACAGCTTTTTGGATTTTCTCGTCGATTTGTATTTCACAGCAAGACGAATTTCGCTGACATCGCGCGTCGGCTCGGGCCATGTTGGCGGCTCAGAGAATACGTCTTCCATCGCTTCATCATACGCAAAGCGCGGTACCATCATATTGGCTTGAGGTTCTCGCTTTGCACCCACGATACGTTTATCGCGAGCCGATGCCAGTAGAGGGAGGTTGTCATGAGTGGAAGTGTGTAATAGTTGATTGACGAGTGAACTAATAAACGCTGTTTTACCAGCGCGTGATAACCCCGTCACGGCTACCCGTACATGGGAATCAACACTTCGATTTATAAAATCATTCACTTCCTGAGTTATGTTCTTCATTGACCGTCTCTTTGCTTGCAACACACATTCATCCTAATCATTGTAATCTTAATGAAAGATGAATAAAAAAGCCTCTGATAAAAATCAGAGGCTTAGAGGCTTTAAACGTGGGCAAACCCAACAGATAGCGTTAGTCATCTTCTATCAGCTTGTAGATCACAAACAAAGCGATTTCCAATAGAACCAATAAAGCAAAAGTCATGATGACGTACTTTTGCTCAAAAATGCTCATCCCATTAAGGAATAAATCGTAGCCGAGCAACGTACCGACCACTACGGCAATAATCAGTTGTAGGATTTGAACAAATCGTGGCATGAATGCTCCTTGAGTTCTTTAACGCGAAAAATCTGATAAAAAAGGGGCGGCATACCGCACCTTTATCCACTGTTTACCCTTTCATTCAGCGGTTGCTCACCCGTGCTATGATTGAGACTCCATTTCCTGAATTTTTACTTTCCACGTATCTGGGCCGATCTGGTGAGCATTAGCCCCCGTTGAATCCACAGCAACCGTGACTGGCATATCTTCCACTTCAAATTCGTAAATCGCTTCCATGCCCAAGTCTTCAAACGCCACAACACGCGCTTTCTTGATGGCTTTTGCCACCAAGTAGGCAGCACCACCAACAGCCATCAGATAAACCGCTTTATGCTTTTTGATGGATTCCACGGTCGCTGGGCCACGCTCTGCTTTACCAATCATGCCCATAATGCCTGTTTCTTCGAGCATCATGTCGGTGAATTTATCCATACGAGTTGAGGTCGTCGGGCCTGCTGGACCGACAGCCTCATCGCCCACAGCATCAACTGGGCCAACGTAGTAAATGAACTTGCCTTTAAGGTCAACGCCCTGTGGCAAGCCTTCACCATTTTGCAGCATTGTCTGGATACGTTTATGCGCCGCATCACGCCCCGTCAAGATCTTTCCTGATAACAGTACCGTTTCGCCCGTCTTCCACTCTTCAACGTCTTTTTGTGTGACGTCATCAAGGTTGACACGGCGGGTATTGGCTCCTGCTTCCCAAGTAATATCTGGCCACTCTTCAAGCTTAGGTGGCGTCAAGTCCGCTGGACCTGAACCATCTAAGGTAAAATGCACGTGGCGCGTTGCAGCACAGTTGGGAATCAAACACACTGGCTTGGATGCCGCGTGCGTCGGCGCTGTCTTGATTTTCACATCCACGACGGTGGTTAAACCACCCAGACCTTGAGCACCAATGCCTAGTTTGTTGACACGGTTGAAAATGTCGAGACGTAGCTCTTCTTCTGCGTTTTCAGGACCACGCTCAATCAACTCTTGAATGTCGATGTGCTCCATCAGAGATTCTTTTGCCAGTACTGCTGCTTTTTCAGCTGTACCACCAATACCTATGCCTAGCATTCCCGGAGGGCACCAACCCGCCCCCATTGTCGGCAGTGTTTTTTCAACCCATTCAGCCACATCATCAGACGGATTAAGCATGACCATCTTGGTCTTATTTTCAGAACCGCCGCCTTTGGCAGCAATTTGTATCTCAACCGTATTGCCCGGCACCATGTTGATGTGAACAACCGCAGGCGTGTTGTCCTTGGTATTGATTCGCTTACCTGCAGGGTCGAGCAGAACAGACGCTCGTAGAGGGTTGTCAGGGTTTGTGTATGCCTGACGAACACCTTCATCGACCATTTGCTGAACCGTCATATCGGTAGAGTCCCACTGGACTTCCATACCGATATTGACAAAGCAGGTAACGATACCTGTGTCCTGACAGATTGGCCGATGACCTTCTGCAGACATACGAGAGTTGATAAGAATCTGAGCAATCGCGTCTTTCGCCGCTTGGCTCTCTTCTTTGTGATAGGCTTCTTCAAGGGCTTGAACAAAGTCTAGAGGGTGATAGTAAGAAATATACTGAAGTGCATCAGCGACACTGCTGATCACATCTTGCTTGCGAATTACCGTCATTGCATGCCTCGTTATAGTTATGCTTCCTTTAACACCGCCGTATAGACGCCAGTTTATATTCTTGCTTTTAACCACAAGTTTAGAAGACTGACACCACCTTTTTATTATAAAACGTCACTGTAGCGGCGATAGTTGGCAATATGATACTCTTGGTTTCCCTCTCTTGCTATGCAGTGAACGATCTCTTTGTCACAAATTAAACAAATGAATAACAGCACACTAAATTGCTTAGAAATCAAACCGATTAACTACCATCCAGAGCTTTCAAAACGGCTTTTTAGCCGAATTGAAGACAAACCGTGGTCGATGTTGTTACGTTCTGCATCCGATAACCACATAGATAGCCGATTTGATATTTTAGTTGCTGATCCCATCGTTAAACTCACCACCTGTGGCGAATTAACGAAGATCGTTAACCCCGCTGGGCAATTTGAATCTGGTCAAGACCCTTTTACACTCTTAGAGCAACAACAGAACCAATGGCTGCCCAACCAAGAATACAAAGGTGATTTGCCATTTATTGGTGGAGCACTGGGCTACTTTGCCTACGATTTAGGTCGCAGAGTAGAAAAACTTCCCAAGATGGCTGAGCGAGATCTCTCATCTCCAGATATGGCGGTAGGTATCTATGAGTGGGCCGTGGTGGTTGATCATAAAGAGAAACAAGCGTTCGTCGTCGGCGAGAACGTTGAACGTCATTATCATTGGCTCGAGTCGCAAACCAATCAAGGCTCGCAGGGCTTTTCTCTATGCAGTCCTTGGCAGTCCAACATGTCAAAGCAAGCGTATCGCGATCGCTTTCATCAAGTCCAAGAGTATTTGCGCTCGGGAGACTGCTATCAGATTAATCTGGCTCAGAGATTTAGTGCTCAATACTCAGGTAGTGAGTGGCATGCGTATCAGAAACTCGAATCAGTCAACAAAGGGCCTTTTTTCCGCCTTTGTCCGTACTGAATGCAGCGCAATCCTGAGTGTTTCACCTGAACGCTTTTTGCAAGTACACGACCGTCTGATTGAAACAAAGCCCATCAAAGGCACTCGCCCTAGGTATCAAGACGCTGAATTAGATTCCGCTTCTGCAAAAGCACTGGCGATGGCAGAGAAAGATCAAGCGGAAAATCTGATGATCGTCGACTTGCTGAGAAATGATGTCGGACGGGTTGCAAAACCTGGTTCAGTACATGTTCCCAAACTGTTCGATATTGAGAGTTTTCCAGCCGTGCATCACCTAGTGAGTACAATAAGAGCTGAGTTAGATATTCAATACTCACCTGCCGATCTGCTGCGTGCTAGCTTTCCTGGGGGTCAATCACAGGCGCTCCTAAAATTCGAGCCATGGAGATCATCGAAGAACTGGAGCCACATTGCCGCAGTGCCTACTGTGGTAGCATCGGCTACATCAGCCGCCATGGTTCGATGGATACGAGTATTACTATCCGAACACTGATCGCTGAGGGCCATCAAATTCATGTCTGGGCAGGTGGCGGCTTGGTCGCCGACAGTGACAGTGAAGCAGAATATCAGGAAACATTAGACAAGCTGTGCAGAATTCTGCCCGTGCTCGAGAATTAAGCCCACTTTTCGAGCATGAGTTTTAGGTCTTTTGCCGTGTACGGTTTGGTTAAAATGTCATTCATGCCGCTTTGAATACATCTTTCACGCTCTTCCAGCGTTGTCCCCGCCGTTAAAGCTATGATAGGCAGTTCGAATTCTTGTTCACGTAAGTAACTGGTCGCTTCAAAACCGTCCATCTCTGGCATACGACAATCCATAAAAATGAGATCATATCGGCTTCCAGATGCGGCTTTGATGGCTTCCACACCATTGTTAGCGATATCCGGCGTGATCGACAGCTTTTTCAACATTTGATTGATAATAACTTGATTCATGCGGATATCGTCCACCACTAAGATAGACAAATTTTCCAGCGGCTTTGTCGCCTTGTTCTCCGTGCTTTCACTCTGCAACGCTTGAGTAGCGACTTTAAGCGGAATAGATAGCTTAAACTCAGTGCCTACACCTTTTTGGCTGGTAAAACCGATCTCTCCTTTCATCAGATCGATGAGATTTTTGCAGATTGCCAAACCTAAACCTGTTCCCTCAAAATGACGTTTAGCGGTTCTGTCGGCCTGCACAAAAGGATCAAAAAGAATCGCTTTTGCTTCTTCTGGTATACCTATGCCCGTATCTTTCACCATGACTTTAAGGTTGTCTTCAAGCCAGAGCACTTTGACTTGCACCGAGCCTGCTGAAGTAAACTTGATGGCATTGCCGACGAGGTTGATCAGAATCTGGCAAATCCGGTCAAAATCCCCTATCAGAAACTCTGGTACTTCTGGCGCCGAGTCAATTGAAAAATGAATCCCTTTGTCCTGTGCTCTATTCGCAAACACACCATGGAGCATATTGGTCAGTTCTAGCCAAGCAAAAGTCGATGGAATTAGCTCCATCATACCTGCGCTCATTTTACTAAAATCAAGGATGTCATTGATGATATGCCTTAAGAAATCACCAGTATGAGAAAGGTTGGTTAGCAAGGTACGTTGCTCTTCATCCAGCGAGGTATCTGACAGTAATTCAGCGCTCCCTAGCAAGCCATTTAATGGTGTTCTCAACTCATGATTTATCATGGCGACAAACTCTTTGGTCGCCCTCTCTGATTCTTCTGCTCTGGCTCTCGCCTCTTGAGTATTGGTCAGCATAATTTGTCGGCTAATGGCGCTGCAAAGCAAATCCGCAACCAAACGCATTTGGCTAACGATAAACTCAGGTTCAATATCATGATCTTCGGTAAATACTGACAACTCACCCACCACCTGATGATCGACCTCCAATGGAAGAGAGAGCCTTTCTTCTTGCCAATATGCATAAGGCTTAATTCCATCTATTGTGTCTCGCTGTTGGTAACCAAAGTGGCTATCGTGAATCGTCGAGGCAATGCCAGGGTCGAGAAAAAGCCCAGACTCTGTCAACGCGGAAGAGGAATCAAGGCGTTCAAGCAGGTTGGACAGCAAACCATCATCTAACATGCGACTAAGGAAAGCTCGGCCGAAGTGAATCAGAATCTCGTTTATTTGCTCTTCAAAAGCCAGTTTGTGTAAATCTTTGTGCGTTTGCCTTTTCAGTTGGGTAAGCACCAACTTTAAGTGCTCATTCGCCTCATAAAGTTCGAGACTTTTCTGCTCTAGCAACAACTCCGCTTGCTTGCGTGCAGCAATTTCTCTGGCAATTTTCCGTTCCAGCGCAGACTGATTACTCATTCATTTACCCTACGACTGCTACCTTGAACCTAACATCATTGCCGCTTTTATGATTGTTTTCCATCTCAATGTTAAGCGATTCATTAAAATGCTGAGCACACCCTTCAATCAAACCCAAGCAGACATGGGACATACAGCGGGCGCTTTTGTAATCAAAGACCATTTCTGTTTCGGTTTCAGAGATAAATTCAAAGCGTGGAGGATTGGCTTGTTGATACAGTTTTTTCACTTCAATGTGGATATAGTCTTCAACCAAACGAATAAACTGAAGTGAGTTTTTACACCCTTGTAAGCTACTTCGTTCAGGCAAAGACTGATAGAGGTTTTCAAACACAGATTGGCCAAAAACACGCTGCAATTCTTCGGCAGAAATACCCGTTTGTTTGCTTAACTGAACGATAAGCTTTACCAAGTCTCTGTGATCATAGCTGCCGACTGAGGTGTAGACACCTTCATCGCCTGCATCAGAAAGCAGTTTATCAAGAGCATCGAGGCCAAACTTCTCTTCAACTAAGTCCATAAATTCTGTAAAGATAAGTCCTTTCATATATTGAGCTATCCTTAGTATATGATGGTCTCTCAAGCATGAGTCATAAAGTATAGTTTTTCAAATAAGCATTCGGAGCTAACGTGTTGTCAGAACTCAATAAAAACCTATTAATTCAAAAGTTCCAGTTACAGCAAACCGTCGATTATCACCATGAAGCTTTAAAACGAGTTGCACATATTCATCATGAATCATTACGTAAAGCCTCAGTACTTATAGGGTTTGTAGAAAGAGGGAACGGGCTGAATATCATTTTCACCAAACGCGCAAAGCACCTAAAACATCACCCCGGGCAAGTCAGTTTTCCAGGTGGTAAATATGAAGATTGGGACCACTCATTAGCGGATACAGCATTAAGAGAGACTTACGAAGAAATTGGTATCAAACACCGGCAAATTGCCATTTTTGGCCAGATGCCAGAACTCATCACCATCAGTAAATTTACGGTGACCCCCTTTCTCGCCTTCGTGTCCCCTGATTACCGAGCAACCATTGACGCCAATGAAGTGGACGAAGTGTTCGAAGTGCCCGCTGAAATCGTGCTCGACAAACGTCACTTGCATAGCGAACGCTTCCAGTTTCGTAACCATTCACACCGTGTATTTGGCCTGTCCTACGAAAAGCACTTTATTTGGGGGATGACAGCACAAATTATCCACGCTATGCAAAACCATATCATGCCGCAACATTAACATTTATTGGTATTGTTCGACGTTTAATCACATTAGTTAAACTATTCATCAATAAAGCAAACGTTTTCTCGCGACATACATAAAACAAATTTGCAACAAGATTAGTTTTTCTAATGAATTGGATTAGCATAAATCACTAGTAGCACATCATTTTCGTGAGCAAAAACCTGTTTTTGACATATCATATTATGACTCGCATCAATTCATGATTTAGATCTATTTTTCGTGCAAGATTTTTATGCAAAATTGCACCCGACTTATTTCCTGTTCCCAAAAATGAGTATCACAAAATGAATGCTACAAAATCAGCGGTTTCGACCGCACAATCGTCTAGTAAGTTTTCTTACAAAGACTTCACCTGGTGCCTGTCACTTTTCGGTACTGCGGTAGGTGCTGGCGTACTATTTCTACCAATTAAAGCGGGAGCTGGTGGTTTCTGGCCATTAGTAATCCTTGCTCTCATCGCAGCACCAATGACTTGGTTCGCTCACAAATCTCTTGCTCGCTTCGTTCTCTCTGCGAAAAACCCTCAAGCTGATATCACTGATACAGTGGAAGAACATTTCGGTAAAAATGGCGCAAACCTTATCACTTTCGCTTACTTCTTCGCTATTTACCCTATTGTTCTTATCTATGGTGTTGGTATTACAAACACCGTAGATTCTTTCCTAGTAAACCAAATGGGCATGGAATCCATACCTCGCTGGTTGCTGTCTGGGGCACTTATTGCGGCTATGACCGCTGGCGTAGTATTTGGTAAAGAACTCATGCTGAAAGCGACCTCTGCCATGGTTTACCCATTGGTATTGGTTCTACTGGCACTCTCTGTCTATCTGATTCCAGATTGGAATAGCTCTATGGTGGAAGTCGCACCTGACTGGTCTGCCCTTCCTTCTGTCGTATGGCTAGCGATTCCTATCATCGTATTCTCTTTCAACCACAGCCCAATTATCTCTCAGTTCACCAAAGAACAACGCCGTGTATACGGAGAAGGTGCAGTAAAGAAAACCGATGCGATTACTGGCGGCGCGGCAATGATGCTGATGGGCTTCGTGATGTTCTTTGTATTTTCTGTTGTGCTGTCTCTGTCACCAGAAGAACTTGCCATGGCGCAAGAGCAAAACATCTCGGTATTGTCTTACCTAGCGAACGTTCACGAGTCACCTCTGATCTCTTACATGGGCCCTCTAGTCGCGTTTGCGGCGATTACATCAAGCTACTTTGGTCACTTCCTAGGTGCTCATGAAGGTATGGTTGGTCTGATCAAATCTCGATCTTCAGTACCCGTGGATCAGATTGAAAAATTCTCTTTAGTATTTATCGTTATCACCACTTGGATTGTGGCTATTGCTAACCCTAGCATCCTCGGCATGATTGAAACCATGGGCGCGCCTATGATTGCAGCAATCTTATTCCTAATGCCTGTTATTGCCATGCAACTCGTGCCAGCAATGGCGAAGTACAAAACTTCTGCGCCTGTTCAGATTTTCACAACAATCTGTGGTCTTGCGGCAATTAGTTCTGTAATCTACGGAGCACTTTAATCACGCTAGTGAATTAAGTGGTTAAATAAAAAATATAACGATAATAATAAGCCTCCCGCTCCCCGTTGGGAGGCTTTGTTTTGAGGAAATCGATATGATTAGTGTTTTTGACATCTATAAAATCGGTGTTGGTCCTTCAAGTTCACACACTGTAGGCCCAATGAAAGCGGGTAAAGAATTTATTGATGATTTACGTTCAATGGGAAAATTGCGCGACATCACTAAAATCACCGTTGACGTTTATGGATCGCTATCACTGACAGGGAAAGGTCACCACACCGATATCGCCATCATCATGGGTCTTGCAGGCAATACCCCTGAGAAAGTAGATATTGACTCTATTCCGGGCTTTATCGCTCGCGTAGAGGAAACGGAACGACTTCCTGTTGGCATGCACTGTCATACAGTATCCTTCCCGAAAGAAGGTGGAATGAACTTCCATAAAACTAACCTTGAGTTGCACGAAAATGGTATGCAGATCCATGCATGGATCGAGAATGAGAAGGTCTACTCAAAAACCTATTACTCGATCGGAGGGGGATTCATCGTCGATGAAGAGAACTTCGGCAAGGAGCAAGCAAACCCGGTTAAAGCACCTTATGAGTTCACCACGGCAGAAGAGCTGGTCAACCAATGTAAAGAAAGTGGTCTTTCCATCAGCACGCTTGTGATGAAAAACCAAGCTGCTCTTCACTCTGAGGAAGAATCTCGCACTTACTTCGCTAAGATCTGGAAAACCATGCGTGAGTGTATGGATCGCGGTATGAATACAGAAGGTATCTTACCAGGTCCACTGCGTGTACCTCGTCGTGCTGCGGCTCTTCGCCAACAATTGATGACTTCGGAAAAAACGACTAACGATCCAATGGCTGTCGTCGATTGGGTCAACATGTTTGCTTTCGCAGTCAATGAAGAAAATGCTGCTGGTGGCCGAGTTGTAACGGCACCAACCAATGGCGCGTGTGGCATTATCCCTGCGGTATTAGCATACTACGACAAGTTTATTCAGACTGTTACTGAGAAAGATTACATCCGCTACTTTGCGGCTTCTGGCGCAATAGGTGGCCTATATAAACGTAACGCCTCAATATCTGGTGCGGAAGTCGGTTGTCAGGGCGAAGTCGGTGTAGCATGTTCAATGGCAGCGGCTGGTCTTGCGGAACTGATGGGTGGAAGCCCAGAGCAAGTTTGTATGGCTGCGGAAATCGCTATGGAACACAACTTAGGTCTCACCTGTGATCCTGTCGCTGGTCAGGTGCAGGTTCCATGTATCGAGCGTAACGGTATTGCCGCCGTAAAATCGATCAACTCCTCTCGTATGGCTCTGCGTCGTTCATCAGCCCCTACGGTGTCTCTGGACAAGGTTATTGAAACCATGCTAGAAACCGGTAAAGACATGAACGCCAAGTACCGCGAAACATCCCAAGGTGGTCTTGCAGTAAAAGTTATCTGCTAATGCCACACTCTACCTCTCTTCAAAGCCCGTTTTAACGGGCTTTTTTATTGCCAGTCCACTTTTTCTTACTGTTAGCTTCAATCTCTATCATCTAAGTTAAAAAAAGGCGGGAGACCCGCCTTTTGTTTAGATAACCTGGGAAACAAGCAAGAAGCCACCAAAAAACAAAGAAAACATCAACATTATGCTTCCACCTTCTGCGGTGTATCGCGTCGTCTCTGCATTGGCAAGCCTGATCTTGTATACCATAGCAAGTGGTACAAACACTGCCAAAAACACCAGAATGATCCCAGCGTAGCTCAACACTGCCAAAAACTTGTCTGCAGCCAACAAGGCTCCTGCAAGTGGCAAAATGAACGTAATCACGTAGGTGACAAGATGGTTCTGCCGGAACATATCACGGTTTTGATTGAACAAAGACATGGCCACACCAAAGAACGACGTCAACAGCGCCAACCCGGTAAACACCGATAGAATGGTTCCAATCCAAGGCGAGTGATGTTCAAAGGCTTGGATAAGCTCTGACACATTGGAGAACTCGCCTAGCTGTTCGGGTTGTAAGTTACCGACAACAGCAAACAACCAGCATAAGTAGCAAAGCAAGGGAATCACTGAACCAACAATCACCATGTTTCGTAATTGGTGATCGGTCGCTTCATGGTTGTAAGAGACGAGAGAAGGTATAACAACCATAAACCCGAAGCTAGTAAACAGTACAGCACTGGTTTTGAACAGGGCTAAATGGTCATGATTCATCACCTGAGTGATGTTAGCGAAACGAAAGTCTGGCAGTAGCAGAGCCAAACTCAAACTTAGACTGGCAATCATGATAAAAAACAGTGAGCGGTTGAGTTTGTCAATGACACCTGTACCACAGGCGATAACCGCACCAGCAATAAGCGTGAAGAGGATTTGAGTCTGGCTAGCAGAGAGTTCAATACCTATTGCTTTGGTAAACTGACCTAACAGGTCTGCCGCACCAAGAATGTAAGCCATTAGCAAACAAATCAATAAAGCGTATAGCAGCAGGTTCGTTACTAACTGCCCCACTTTTCCTAGTGTCTGACGAGCCACAGAGTTAAGGCCCAAACCACCGCCTGCCTTTAACGTCGCTTCGAGTAACAACAAAGCCGCGTAAGTTGTCCCAAAGCAGATAAAAATCATTAATAATGATCCATACCACAAACCAAATTGTGCTAGAACCATCGGAATGGCTAGCATGCCAGCACCGAGTGCAGTACCGGAAATAATCAGGGAGCTACCCAGAAGTTTAGTATTCATAATTGTCGTATCTGTTTTAATAAATAAAAGATTGAGATGTGCGCGTGCCTAGCGCGGGGCCAAGAATCAAAAACGATACGAATAGCGGGCTTTATAGAAAAAAAGGCTTAGGAAAGAGTGGCGCAGAGAAAAAACGCAGTTGAACATTGAGAGGTTAACGAGTGACGTCGATAAAGCGTGTGGCGAACCTTCTGTCGGTTCGATGATCGGGGTTGTAATTTTGAAGATCATTGAGGTGTCCGATTAAGTGAGACAGTCCTTTAAAACAAAGCAGCAATTCCTCTGCTACCTACTCTTCAGCATGAAGAGAATAAACATCTTAAACATTGACGATAGGATTGCAATCTCCCCCAAGAGAGAAAATGCGCTATTCACTGACAAAAACACAGAATACGCTTTAAAGCTGGCGGATGAGTATCAAAAAAGCGAAGCTCTGTGCTTCGCTTCTTTTCAAACATATAGGTATGTTATTCGCCTGCGTAAATGCAACCTGCGGTACACGTCTCTTTAATTTCAACTTTGCTCAGTAGTGGCAAGGTTGGCTTCACTTTCTGCCAAATCCATTTCGCCAGTACTTCGCTGGTCGGATTCTCTAAACCTTCAATATCATTGAGGTAGTAGTGGTCAAGTTGATCATAAATAGGTTTAAACGCGGCTTTGATTTCCGCAAAGTCGACAACCCACCCGGTATGAGGATCAACTTCGCCTTCTACATATAGACGAACTAAGAAAGAGTGGCCATGCAGTCGACCGCACTTATGCCCTTCCGGTACATGTGGAAGGTGATGTGCCGCTTCAAACATAAACTCTTTGTATAATTCAGTTTTCATTTTGGATCTCAGGCATTACAAAAAGACACGCAATACTAAGGAAATAGTGTAGTAGTGACAAGGTGCACTCAGCGATTAATAAAATTATTTATAAGATAGTGAATTCTCAATTTTTGTAGCACGCCGAAAAAATGTCGCTACGTCAAAGTTTTGATTACATAAGCCCCACATCACATTTACATAATCCACACATTGTGTAGGGTCACAATAACCATGTACATCCATTGAGTGAATGTGCATATAAGTCATTATATTTGACGTCTATTCCAATTCTAACAATTAAGCAGTTGTAAATGAGCTCAACCATTACTACCAAGTTGCTGGCAACCCTAGTCACCGTATTCTCACTGGTACTGGCTTCCTCCACCGCCTATCAGTATTGGCAACAAAAAGAACTGATGAATTCCGTTCTCAGCGAACAGCTACACGACAAAGCCAGTAACTACTTCGACAGCCTCAATATGATGATGCTAACCGGAACCATGGCGCAAAAAGAAACGCTTCGCCAAAAAGCCTTAGCTCAGGATGGTATCGAGCAGGTCAAAGTCCTTCGTGCTGACGCAGTCAGTAAGCTGTATGGTCCTGGCCAACCAAACCAAGCGCCTGAAGACGAGATTGATCAACGTGCTCTCAGTGGCGAACTAGTTATCGAGCCCATTTCTGCCGCATGGGGTAATGGTTTAGTTGTCGCTTTACCTATGAAGGCCAGTGAAAACTATCGTGGTACCAATTGTGTCTCTTGTCACATGGCCCCAGAAGGCGAGGTACTCGGTGCTATTCGCTTAGAGTACAACTTATCTCATGTCAATAGTATGATCAGCCAGCGCACAATGATCGCCGTAACCATTATGGCAACATTTGGCTTCATCGGCTTTTTGTTGACTCTATTCCTGATCCGTAAATTCATTGTTCGCCCTATCCAGAAAACATCACGTTACATGCAGAGTGTGAGTGAAAGTAAAGATCTCTCGAAACGGATTCAGCATAATAACAAGGATGAAATTGGCCAGCTGTCCATGGCGATCAACTCGTTTATGGATACTGTTAGTCACAGTTTAGAGAAAGTACAAGAAACCTCCCACCATCTGACCCATTCAGCAACGGGACTCACTGATGTTGCTCGAGTCACAGATCAAGCTGCGCACAATCAGCAAAATGAAACCTCGGATGTCCAAACCAACATCGAGCAAATGCAGTCCCAGCAGGTACAAGTTGAGCGAGCCACTGATGATGCCTCTAGCTTGATCAAACACACCACCAGCATCGCTGAACAAAGCGCGACTCAGGCGCATAACGCCAGTACTGAAATTAAGAGCCTAGTCACCGATATTGAACAAGTGAAAGTCAACATTGTTGAACTCAACGATCAAACGGTAGAAGTATCGACTATTTTGGAAGTCATCAAAGGTATTGCGGAACAAACTAATCTGCTAGCGCTGAACGCTGCTATCGAAGCGGCACGAGCAGGTGATCAAGGTCGTGGTTTTGCCGTGGTTGCGGATGAAGTACGTCAGCTAGCAAGTCGAACGTCGCAGGCTACCGGAAGTATCGAAAACATCATTTCTCAGTTCCAAAAAGACAGTGAAAGCTCACTGTCCTCGGTTGATACCGTGTGCGAAACCGCTCATCAACGCTCCAATGAGATTGAAGCGCTGTCTGTGGCAATGTCTGAAGTGGTGACGGAAATGCAGCAAGCACTCTCTCATGCACAAAGTATTCAGCAGCAAACCAGCAATACCACTCACATTAGTCAGCAGGTACAACATAAAGTCGAAATCATCACCCAGCATGCCGATGACACCTCTCAATCTGCCGCAAAAACGCGCGACATCAGCATGAATCTAGAACAACTTTCAGAACATTTGGAGTCTTTGATCAACCAATTTACCCTTTCGCGGAAGAATTGAGTCGATTTGGACATTTTTTGCGCCACTATTAGCGAATAAAGGTTGAAGCCTAAGAATTGAAAGGTAATATGTTCCACTGAATAGATGAAATTCAACCCAACCCAATGTTTGCTCACTTTTTATTCGGTGAGTCCACAATAAAACATTGGGTTGATTTTTTACTCAATGGAGAATATTTACAACATGACTTACGCGCCTGTATCAGACGTATTAAGCGGTAAGCTAGCAGTTGACAGTGAAGTAACTGTCCGCGGCTGGATCCGCTCGCGTCGTGATTCCAAAGCTGGAATCTCTTTCCTTGCCATCTACGACGGCTCTTGTTTCGACCCGATTCAGGCCGTGGTCCCTAATAATCTAAATAATTACAACGAAGAAGTTCTAAAACTGACAACAGGTTGTTCTGTTGAAGTAACAGGTACTATCGTTGAATCTCCAGCAAAAGGTCAGGACTTTGAGCTTGCAGCGACAGAAGTAAAAGTCGTTGGCTGGGTTGAAGATGCTGATACTTATCCGATGGCGAAAACTCGTCACTCGATTGAATACCTACGTGAAGTGGCACACCTTCGTCCACGTACGAACGTTATTGGTGCTGTCGCGCGTGTACGTAACTGTTTGTCTCAGGCAATTCACCGTTTCTACCACGAGCAAGGTTACTTCTGGGTGTCTGCGCCACTTATTACCGCTTCTGATGCAGAAGGTGCAGGTGAAATGTTCCGCGTATCTACGCTAGACATGGAAAACCTACCGCGCACAGAACAAGGTAAAGTGGACTACAACGAAGACTTCTTTGGTAAAGAGACATTCCTAACGGTATCTGGCCAGCTTAATGGCGAAGCTTACGCTTGTGCACTAAGCAAAGTGTACACATTTGGCCCTACCTTCCGTGCAGAAAACTCAAACACCAGCCGTCACCTAGCGGAATTCTGGATGGTTGAGCCTGAAGTTGCTTTTGCTGATCTTGAAGATATCGCGAAACTGTCTGAAGACATGCTGAAGTACGTATTTAAAGCAGTACTGGAAGAGCGTCGTGATGACCTTGAGTTCTTTGCACAACGTATCGACAAAGAAGCGATTACTCGCCTAGAGAAATTTGTTGAGTCTGATTTCGCTCAGGTTGATTACACTGATGCCATCCAGATTCTTCTCGACTCTGGCCGTGACTTCGAATTCCCAGTTGAATGGGGTATCGATATGTCTTCAGAGCACGAGCGTTATCTCGCTGAAGAACACTTCAAGGCACCAGTAATCGTTAAGAACTACCCGAAAGACATCAAAGCCTTCTACATGCGCCTCAACGAAGATGGAAAAACAGTAGCAGCAATGGATGTACTTGCACCGGGCATTGGTGAAATCATCGGTGGTTCTCAGCGTGAAGAGCGTCTGGACGTTCTTGATGCCCGCATGCGCGATATCGGCATCGATCCAGAGCACATGGATTGGTACCGTGACCTTCGTCGCTACGGCACAGTTCCTCACTCAGGTTTCGGTCTGGGCTTTGAGCGTCTGGTTTCTTACGTAACAGGTATGGGTAACGTACGTGACGTTATTCCATTCCCACGTACACCGCGCTCAGCTAATTTCTAAGCAAAAAGCACACTGATAACATTAAAAAGCCTCCTCATGGAGGCTTTTTTAATGTCTGCCACTATTCAAATTTGACCGTAGTGAAAACGTCACTTTATTATCAAGCGCGCAACACCAAGGTGTTTGGGTTGGATGATTTGTATTAAGCATGGAAACCACGAACATGGATTAGGAGCATACAAGCCCTATGTCGAGGTAGCAGCGCGTTGCAGAATGCGGAAGATTTGATGGCCTTCTATCCCGATAATAGTCGCCCAACCTCCGCAAATCCTGAGAAATAGAGTATAAGAATAAGCCTCCCTCATATAGGGAGGCTTTCGTTCGCTGTTAAGAATCTTGTGCTTTTGAGGCGTATTTGATACCAAACAGGCAAAGCCCAAACATGACAAATGGAATGGCGGCAGCCGTATATTCTGTCCAAACCATATCAGCAAAAGACTTAGCAAGAATCAGGTGACCAAAAATCAATAAGAATGCACAGAAAATCGCGACGATAATCAAACGAAATTCCTGCTTATGGCGTTGTTTTTCCATACTTGCCTCGCTAACTGTATACATTTCTGGAGTATTTCATCACAGAGTTGATCGGTAAGCGCAGTACAGTTGAAGCGAAAAATGACCAAACAGTGATTAATCAGTGATCGCCTTAGCAATTTCCATCATGATCTGCTCCAGCTTACTGGTCATAGGATATGAAGCGTTCAAACGGATACAATTCTGGAACTGCTCACGGGAGCTAAACAGCCGCCCATAAGCAATAGTAATTCCACGCTGTTGTAATCTTTGGTAAAGCAAGTAAGTGTCTACTCCCTTACTCAATTCTAACCAGACAAAGTACCCCCTTGAGGCTGGCTAACTTTAGTCCCTTGAGGGAAACAACGTTTCACGACCTCAATAAAAACTTGTTGTCTAACCGCTAATTCCTTACGCAGTTTTCTGAGGTGATTATCAAGGCTTTCATATTGAAGGAAGTGCGCGACGCCTTCCTGAACGGGCACACTGCCTGATAACGTCGATACCAGCTGCAGCTTCTGTAGTCGCTCATTAAACTGACCGTTGACCACCCAACCAACCCGATACCCCGGGCATAAGGATTTAGACAATGAGCCGCACAGAAGAACCCTATCTTCTTGGTCCCAGTACTTAAGCGGCATAGGTTTATCATCACCAAAATACAATTCAGAATACACGTCATCTTCGACGACCGCGATCTGGTATCGGTTCGCTAGCTCGACCACCTTTTTCCTACCACTGGGCGCCAAGCTCGCGCCGGTCGGGTTATGAAAATTTGGCATTAACCAGCACGCTGATACTTTGTGCCTCTTAATCGCTCGTTCAAACTTCTTTATACACAACCCGGTTTCAGGGTGGACCGGAACTTCTATCGCTTTGAGATTTAATCGCTCAATCGCCTGAATAGCGCCATAGAATGCCGGTGCTTCAACAATCACTGTATCACCCGGCTGAGTGACCACCTGCAACCCTAGATTCAACGCTTCCATTGCGCCGGAGGTAATAACGATATCAGTATGAGCGACCGTTATACCTTGCTTAAGATAACGTTGGGCGATTTGACGGCGCAGCGCTTCGTTACCTGGTGGCATGTTGTCAAACACACTATTGAGTGGCATTTTTCTGCCAGCGCTGGCTAGATGACGATTCAATGCTTGTAGAGGGAATAAGTTAGGATCAGGAAAAGCCGACCCGAGCGCAATATCGGCTTTACTATTGCTTTGTAGGAACTCGTATAGCTTGTCGTTAAATTCAGGTGCAACCACTTTGCTTTCTGGCTCAGGCGTTATAACCCGTTCCATGATCGAAGTGACGAAATAGCCTGACTGCGGTTTGGCGAGTAACCAACCTTGAGATTCAAGAAGTTGATAAGCTTGAAGGACAGTTGAAGCGCTGACTGAGCGGTTACGGCTGGTCATTCGAATCGACGGCACTTTCTCCCCTGCTCGCCAAATGCCATTCTCAATTTGTAACTTAAGCTGTTCGGCCAATTGTTGATAGCGATTCATACTTCCCTCACCTTGTCATTCAGGAAACAAAAGATATCACACATTTGATTGACACTGGCTTAAGCTCACTAAACAATTTTATTAATTTTTAACGCACCCCGTTTGTTGACACTTATCACATTAAATATTTACTTCTCTGTTACATTTAATCACGTATCAGTGATCCGAATAACTCAACGTAAGGACCGGGTAAGAATGAAAAAATACGATGAATCACATATCGAATACAAAGGTGAAAGCAATGGTGTCCACAGTTGGATTGCTCCACACGGTCAACCCTATTACTGGCACCCAGACTGGCTGCATATCGCCGAAGACGCTACTGGTTCACACCCTAAGAAAGACATAGAAGTAGACCAGAATGAGAAAGCGACTGAAAAGCATGCGATAAGAGCAATTCTTTCACACCTAAATGACTGGGCAGCGAAAAAGCTAAAGTAATTGTTTTCGGTCTTATTCAACCACCTACCTTTCACAAGTCACACGCTGATCTCACACCGTGTGGCTTGTTAATCGCCTTCAGTTCGATGCACTCCTCTCAATTGGTACTACCACTACTACTCAAGTAGCAAAAATGTATCTAAACTCGAAATTAAACGATAGTATCGCGGGTCATTTTATAAGTGAAGACGATGAAACTTGGCTTTGAGTACGCTGAGTTCCGCTTTAAAAGTAAGGGCTAGAAAATGGCTAACTCCAACTATAACGCGCCTCTAACGCTAAAACTGTACGCGATTGCGGCTGTGGTTTTCGGTACTTATGGCGGGCGGGTTTGCCCATTTTTAGAAACTCTTACAACCCAAGAGATTTTATTCCACGTCGGTGTAACCTTTGGCGCGCTGTTTCTCGTTCGACATTTTTTGCTCAATGACCACTCTTTACTTGAAGAGCAGCGCCAAGCCCGACTCGATGCCACCCTGTTTTTTATGGGCAGCGTCCCTCTGGCAATATTCTATAACGTTTATTACGATTTTGGGCTCGACAGTAATCTCAAGGTTTTGTTTGGGATGACCTTGTTCGGCTTTTTCTCTGGTTTGATTTTGCAGCTCGCTTCCAAGCTCGAGAAATTTGATCAATTAACACAAACAGAACACTATCATTTGGAACTCAGTGGTGAGCGTCAATCTATGGTCAAACAAATGATCATGATGATTGCTATGCTCCTCATCACCTTAACGACCATGCTCACCATGGTTGCAGTAAAAGATATATTCTGGTTACAACATAATCCTGAGCGCATTCTCGATGGCAGTGCTACCGTTAGTGTGATTAAAGAGTTCATCTATTTGTCATTGGTGCTCGGTGCGTACGTCGCGACGATTCTCATACTGTGGACCAAACTAATGCGTAAAGTTTTGTTGTCTCAGGAGTGTTCTTTACAAGAAGTCGCACAGGGCAATATTGCCAGACGTTTACCTATTTTTGAGCACAATGAGCTCGGTTCGATGGCGTCTCTGACCAACAAGATGCTCGATAGCCTGCAATCGACTCAAGACGAAGTCAAAACCACTCGTGATGTTGCTATTGTCTCTCTTTCAGCACTGGCAGAATCTAGAGATAACGAAACTGGCGCGCATATTTTGCGTACCCAAGAGTACATTCGCGCTTTGGCCAACTACCTTTGCCAATTTGACAAACATAGGGCGTTGCTCACTCCTAATTACATAGAACTGTTATACAAATCGGCGCCATTGCACGACGTAGGTAAAGTGGGTATTCCTGACAGTATTTTACTCAAACCCGGTAAGCTCACCGACGACGAGTTTAAGACAATGAAACGTCATCCAGAAATTGGGGCGAAGGCCCTCTCGATTGCAGAGAAACATCTGGGCAGTAACTCTTTCCTTCAATTGGCGAAAGAGATCGCTCTAACTCACCACGAAAAATGGGACGGTAGTGGCTATCCGAAGGGATTAAAAGGCGATGAAATCCCACTTTCTGGTCGTTTGATGGCGCTTGCTGATGTGTATGACGCGCTAATCTCCGAGCGTGTTTACAAAAAAGCCTTCAGCCATGAGAAAGCGAAATCCATTATCCTTGAGGGTAAAGGCAGTCATTTTGACCCTGAGCTGGTTGACGCCTTCCTTACAATAGAACAAGAATTTGTCAATATCGCCGATAAATACCGTAGCCTAGAAGCTGAAGAGAACGCGATGGCTTTGGAAGAACTTCAAGCCAATGAGCCGACTTAAACTTCCTGCCTCGAATTGACGCCTCCTTTCAAGGTTCAGACGCTTTTCACCTTTTTAATGGGTAAAAAGCCGGTTAGGCGCTGAGTGATTCTTAAATGTGCCTATTTTATCATTTTCTTACTGGTTGATGTTGTCTCGACAAGCGCAGATAAGGTATAAATAACCGAAATATTTATATCCTCCCTTCGACTCACATGGATGACAATTATGTTTGAAAAAGTAGTTGCTGCGCCGGCAGATCCTATCCTTGGACTGACAGAAGAGTTCAAAAAAGACTCGCGAGCAGACAAAATTAACCTTGGCGTTGGTATTTATAAAAATGAACAAGGTGAAACCCCGGTTCTAGCCACCGTTAAAAAAGCGGAAGCTGCCCTAATTGAAAGCGAAAAAACCAAGTCATACCTTACTATCGAAGGGACCGCTGAGTATGGCCTAGCGGTGCAGAAGCTACTGTTTGGTGGAGACTCTGATATTGTTAATAACAAATTAGCAAAAACCGCTCAGGCTCCTGGCGGTACTGGTGCATTGCGCGTGGCAGGCGAATTCATCAAGCGTCAGTTGGGTGATGTGAAGATCTGGATCAGCAACCCAACTTGGGCTAACCACAACGGTGTATTCACTGCAGCAGGTATAGAGACCGCTCAGTACAGCTACTACAACGCTGAGACAAAAGATAAAGATTTCGCGGCAATGGTAGCCGATCTTGAACAAGCGTCTGAAGGCGATATTGTCCTTCTTCATGGCTGCTGCCATAACCCAACGGGCATTGACCCAACGCTTGAAGAATGGGAAACACTTGCCAAGCTGGTTGCGGATAAAAAACTACTCCCTCTATTTGACTTCGCTTATCAAGGTTTCGCCAAAGGCGTTGAAGAAGATGCGGCAGGTTTACGTGTTTTTGCTAAATACAACAAAGAGATCTTAGTCGCGAGCTCCTTCTCTAAAAACTTTGGCCTTTACAATGAACGTGTAGGTGCGTTTACCTTGGTCGCAGAGTCAGAGGAAACCGCAAGCACTGCCTTCTCTCAAGTGAAAGCCATCATCCGTTCTATCTACTCTAACCCACCAGCACACGGTAGCGCAGTTGTGACGCACATTCTTAACAATGCTGAACTGCGCAATGAGTGGGAAGCGGAAGTCAAAGAAATGCGTGACCGTATCCAAGACATGCGTGAGCTGTTTGTTACCACCCTAAAAGAACAAGGCGTTGACGCTGACTTTAGCTTCATTGAACGTCAAAACGGTATGTTCTCATTCTCTGGCCTTTCAAAGGAGCAGGTGACACGCCTTAAAGATGAGTTCGCCATCTACATTGTTGGGTCAGGCCGTATCAGCGTCGCAGGTATGACTCGTTCAAACATGCTACCACTTTGTAAAGCACTGGCCGCTGTTCTATAAGCGACCAGAATCCAATAAAAAAGAGCCAGCTGATGCTGGCTCTTTTTGTATAATATCGCCTAGAACAGATAGCGTATGCTAACGCCACCTTCATTGGTCGTCGTTGAACCATTGTTTCGATGCGTATAGAAACCACCGAAGACCAACTTCGTCGACACCTGATAATCCCCCGCATATTAAAGATATCCTCATCCAGAATATCACTCCGTCTTAACCCACCAGTCACTGACAGCTCCCAGGACTTATTTAACTCATATTTAAGCGTCAAATCTCCACCCCACATGAACTTATTGTCGCTCGAAATCTTTGCATCTGTAATATCGTTGGTTTGTGTTGACCAAATAAAGCCGGCTTTCGCGCCTGCGACCAAATCCCACTTATCCTCTAATGGGTACCTAAATGCAGCACCAGGCAGTAACGTATAAATCTCGGTGGTGGTGTTTTGCGGATGGATGAACCTGGCTTCGTAATCCAATGTAGCAAGAAACTGATTGTCGATAAGCATGTTGCCGCCCACCGCTAAAGAAGTCACATTGCTATTTACCCCTAAATTCTCATCAAGCGAGCCCGCACTTAAGTCGGCGTACAGAAAGTTGTAATTGAGGTTGTTTGTCGTACTTTGCCCGTGAGCAGTCAATGATGCCGCCACGAGAATTGGAATAAGGAGATAAAGCAGTTTTACTTCCATGAATACCTCTTTAATACAGACGAATAAAGCTAATTTATGGGAGAGAACGCATTCTCGATAATGAGAAATGACTGCCGTTCTGGATCTGAAAGTATAGATCAGTTTGACGCAAGTTATTGAGAGATCAATAGGATTGTCACAATAGAGAAAGGCCCAAACTTGGGCCTTAGAAGGTAATGATCAATTCATCTTGCTGATGGCTTTCAATATGAGTATTGGAGCGGTTCCTCAGTTTTTCGATTTGTTCTCGCTCGAGCTCATAAGGCATCACCAGTTTCAGCTCTTCAATGCCTTCACTCCGTGCTAATTGCATCAGTGTCAGAATATTGGACTCATCACTCCGACTTACCGACAGTGATTTCATCGCCTGATCCCACAAGCGATCTTCCGCAGATACCGCCTCTTTGATCGTACTTTTCCAAGCCAAACTGAAAATAGGTGCGAAGGTACTCATTGCCTCTAAGAAAGTCCATTTCTTACTGCACGACGCGCCAAGAAAAGAGGTATAGTCGAATACCACACTTGCCTTGCCCTGATGTTCCATATCAATCTCCTCTGGTAGGCAACACAGTGTCCTCAATATCGTCTATCACTATCCATATAGCAATAGGATATAGAACAATCATCTTTTATAGCTATTTTTTCGATCAAAAAGCTATATCAAAACCAACCCGATAACAAAAGATGCACAAGATAGAGACATGGGTAATCAGTTGCGTAATATTTCAGGGCAGGAATTTATCCCAAGCCACTTGCTAATCCCCCTGGCTAGCGGATATCTATGATTCGACTCGCTCTTTTGTATTGCACACGCCAACCTACCCATCGCGGTAGCTCCCAACGCTTTGGGTCGCCTTTACGTAAGCCCGACTTATACACTACGTAGACCCGCTTTTTCATCGGTTGATATTCGACGCTCAATTGCAAATCACCAATATAGAGTTCAAATGGGTACATGGCAGCAAAATCTTCATACTCCCAGTAAGGAATGCCTTCAAAAGGAAAATCTTCTGCGCTGAACATCGCAAGCTCCGACGCATCTGCCAGCTCCAATGTTACGAGCTGTTCAGTAAACCAAGAGTCAAATGTCAACGATTCCTGAATCGGCGATGCAGAGGGGTTATCCAGTGAGTGGTATAATTTCCAGTGCTCGATCTGTTGATGTCGCTGTTTAGCAAATCCCGGTAACAACTCTTCACGTTTAACGGCTTCAACGAGTGATTTAATCGCAAACTCACCTTTTGCTGGCGCTTTCTTGTAGGCCACTTTTCGCCCGGCATACATCATATGGAGTTGAATGTAGGGGACGTCTTCCACACTGATCACCTCGCCTTCTACCCAGTGCCCAATGTCCAGTTGTTCAAAAAGCGATAGTTTAACTGGCATCGTCACCGTCGCGAGTGTCAATGTTTGTTTAACCCCTCGCCCCGGTAAACTGTGAGTATCTAGCACGAGTGCAGCCTCAATATCATCGGGTAAACGACTTGCCCGGCCCAGTGTGACTTCCATTTGACCATTGCCCAACGCCTCACGACGACGCTCTCTTCTGACAAACAACAACTCAGGGTGAAGAGAGGCAATAGCTTCAACTAGCTCATTATGAGAGTAACGGGAAGCCACACTAAGTTCGGGCAACTCGAACACTGTCCGCATTTGTTGAGAAAGTGCCTGCGCTTCTGTGAGTACATCATCATCTATGGTAACACCGGGGAGCTTTTCTCCACGTACGACTCTAATCGCGACTTCAGCATCACACCCCAAAGGCTCTTCTTTGCCAAGCTCTTCTAGTGCTTCTTCATTTGACGATAAACGGTACATAGATGCAGGTGTCGCGAGCACTGCAGTTAAATCCACCATGGCTTCTTGTAGCTTTCGCTGTGGCATTCGCGTCACCAAATCAGCATACAGAGCATCAATCGGCAGAGGGTAAATACGTTGTCCATGTGAAGTGACTAGGCCAGATTCATCTATCGCACCCATGGCGTGCAAAATATCAGTCGCCTGAACAAGCGACTTTTCAGGTAGTGGTTCTAAAAAGCTCAGTGCAGAAAGAGAATACCCACAACTGGCGCAGGCCAACATGGCTTCTGTGAGTGTTTCTCGATGAAGCTCTGGAGGGGTAACGTCAGCCAACGCAGCGTGTTCACCATACAAGCGAATACAAATGCCATCCATCACTCTTCCCGCTCGACCGCTGCGCTGTCTCGCGCTTGCTTTAGAAATATGTTTTAGGCTCAATGTGGTTTTACCGTTTCTCTGTTCAGTACGTCGCTCCAAACCAGAATCAACAACGGCAACCACATTCGGTATGGTTAGTGAGGTTTCAGCAACGTTAGTCGCAAGCACGACTTTTTGCAGCTCTTGCTGGTTAAGCGCAACTTCCCTCTGTTTGTTAGTCACAGAAGCATGCAATGGCACGACTACCACTTTGTCAAGATGAGCGAGCGCACTCTGGCATTGGGTAATTTCTTTACGCCCTGGCAAGAAAACCAGAATATCCCCCTCTAAGTCGAGTAAACTCTCCACCTCTGCTCGGACTCTTTGTTCTAGGTTACGGCTATCTGGCAGCTGCCTTGAATCTCCGGCCCGATGAGCGATTGCTACGTCAAAATTGCGCCCCTTAGCTTGTAGACGTTGCGCTCCAACGTATCGCGCAAGCTTCTCACCCTCAATCGTGGCTGACGTAATGACTAAACGATGCTGATTGTGCTGATTCAACAACGCCACCAGCAAGTCAGTATCCCAGCGGCGCTCATGAAACTCATCGACAATAATGGTTTTAAAATCGCTGAGCCGATTTTCAGAGTACCAACGCAATGCAACACCCGGCGTAACGAAAATAATGTTTGTTTTCTCATCACAACGGTTTTCCAGCTTAATCGAATAGCCCACTGAGCAACCTAGCGGCTCATTTTTTTGCTCTGCCAGAAACTGCGCTAATGACGTACAGGCAATACGCCGAGGTTCAATCACCAGTACTTTTCCCTGCTCCGCTGCCCATAATGGTAATCGTGTTGATTTGCCCGAGCCGGTTTCCGCTTCTACTATCATATGGTGAGTAGAAAGAAGTTTCAGAAATTCGGTTTTGAGAGTGTCTATAGGTAAGCTGAACATCGTTTGCATTGAAATCGTGGAAAAGGCGGAAAGTATATAACTAATCTGTGCCAGAATGCAGGAATATTCGGTTTACAATATGGTCACTAATCCCTATCATTTTCTGGTTCCCGTTCCTTAATACCCTACAACAAGGCAAGTAATGAATAACGACAAACGCCCTTTATATATTCCTTTCGCTGGTCCAGCGCTTCTTAGTACGCCTCTTCTCAATAAGGGAAGTGCATTCTCAGCAGAAGAAAGAGCTTCTTTCAACCTCGAAGGTTTGTTACCAGAAACAACTGAAACCATTCAGGAACAAGTGGAACGTGCTTACCAACAATATCGCAACTTCGAAAGCGATATGGATAAACACATCTACCTACGTAACATTCAGGATACCAACGAAACCTTGTTCTATCGCCTAGTGCAGAACCATGTTTCAGAAATGATGCCAATCATCTACACACCGACAGTGGGTGCGGCATGTGAGAACTTCTCAAACATCTATCGCCGTGGTCGCGGCCTTTTCGTTTCTTATGCAAACCGGGATCGTATTGATGATCTTCTTAACAATGCATCCAACCACAATGTTAAAGTGATTGTTGTTACCGATGGCGAACGTATTCTGGGCCTAGGTGACCAAGGCATCGGTGGCATGGGCATTCCTATCGGTAAGCTTGCGCTGTACACCGCCTGTGGTGGTATCAGCCCAGCATATACGCTGCCTATCGTACTGGATGTCGGTACTAATAATCCTCAGCGACTTGCGGACCCAATGTACATGGGGTGGCGTCATCCGCGTATTACAAGCGCTGAATATGATGCGTTCGTTGAAGAGTTCATCCAAGCAGTTCAGCGTCGTTGGCCTGATGCGCTAATTCAATTTGAAGATTTCGCACAGAAAAACGCAATGCCTTTGCTTGAGCGCTATAAAGACCGAATCTGCTGTTTCAATGATGACATTCAAGGCACAGCGGCTATCACTGTCGGTTCTCTACTGGCAGCATGTCGAGCAGCAGGCACACAATTGTCAGAACAACGCGTAACCTTCCTTGGTGCAGGTTCTGCAGGCTGCGGTATTGCAGAAGCTATCATTGCCCAAATGGTTTCGGAAGGGATCTCTGACGAGCAAGCGCGCTCTCAGGTTTACATGGTCGACCGCTGGGGTCTGCTACAGGAAGGCATGCCAAATCTACTTGATTTTCAGCAACGCTTAGTACAAAAACACATCAACACTGACGACTGGGAAGCAGAAGGCAGTGGCTATTCACTACTTGATGTTATGCGTAATGCAAAACCTACTGTTCTTATTGGTGTTTCTGGCGCCCCGGGCCTGTTCAGTGAAGAGGTCATTAAAGAGATGCACAAACACTGCGCTAGGCCAATCGTGTTCCCACTATCGAATCCAACTAGCCGAGTTGAAGCGACGCCAAATGACATTATTCGCTGGACTAACGGTGAAGCATTAGTGGCGACGGGTAGCCCATTTGATCCTGTCGTTCATGATGGAAAAACCTACCCGATCGCACAATGTAACAACAGCTACATTTTCCCAGGGATTGGCTTAGGCGTACTTGCAGTACAGGCTAAGCGCGTGACTGACGAAATGCTGATGGAATCAAGTCGAGCTCTGGCCACTTGCTCTCCATTGGCAATCAATGGTCAAGGACCATTACTGCCTCCTCTGGAAGCGATCCACTCAGTCTCGAAGAAGATTGCATTTGCGGTAGCGAAGAAGGCAATTGAACAAGGCGTGGCGCTAGAGATTACTGACGAGGCACTGGAAGAAGCGATTGAAAACCACTTCTGGCAGCCAGTTTACCGTCGTTACAAGCGTACTTCATTCTAACTTTTTATTGATTCAGCCCCTGGTAGCAGGGGCTTTTTATATATGATGATTTTTGAATTTTTTCCCCAGCGGGGCAATATCTATTTCCATATTTAACTGAAATATCCACAGCGCTGATTGCCTGCTTTTTGGTGATGGCGGGCGGTGAGATAAACACGTTATTGAGAAGAACACTGAGAAACCACAACTTTGTACTCAGAACCGTCGTATTTATCTTGATTAACGCTTTTGGTTACGGCTTAATCATTGTCAAAGTAACCCCTTACCTCGCTCGGACATTACGCGATATGGACGCTGGCATCATGTTCACTATTATTATTGTCAGCTTTGTATTGATTGGCTCATGGGCACAACGGAATCGACAAATTTAGTGCGAAGACTCTTTCACAGACCTAAACCCTCTGACCATTATTTGGCGTACGCGCTAAAGGGGCTTCGCTTGATCCCATTTTTGCTTATCTGTGCGACTATTGCTCTGTTCTTGATTGATCGTTGGGTCTCCTATCAAACCAAAGATCAGCTCTATACAAGTCCAGAGCAAATCGGTAATTTCGACGTTGCCGTTGTACTGGGAACCAGTAAGTATCTTGGAAAAATCCTTAATGATTACTACGCCAATCGTATCAGTGCATCGATAGCTTTGTATCAGAGTGAGAAAGTCGATAATTTCTTGTTAAGCGGTGACAATGCCCATCGCTCTTACAATGAGCCTTGGACAATGAAACGAGACTTGCTCAAAGCTGGCGTCCCTGAGAATCATATCTACCTCGACTATGCAGGCTTTCGAACTCTTGACTCAGTAGTTCGAGCAAAGGAAATTTTTGATACCGACAACTTCTTGATCATTACTCAGAAATTTCACTGCGAACGAGCCTTGTTTATCGCTAACTTTCATAATATCAATGCCAAGTGTTTTGCGGTTCCAGGTCCATCAGCACACTCTGGTTATAAGATCAGGCTAAGGGAAGTGTTTGCAAGAGCTAAAGCTGTCTTGGATCTTTATATCACACGCGCAAAACCTAAATTCCTTGGCCCCAAAGAGCCCATCCAAACCGACAATGGTGAAGCAACTACGATAGAAGACGCTAATCCCCAACGTAGCGTAGAGTCACTGTCAACAAATTGAATTTGAATATCTGGCGCTCGTTTATATTCGTTCACAATCAAGAGTGTGTCCCAACCCAAAGCACGAGGTGGTGTTCTGAGCTTAAATCAGCCTGTAAGCCTCGAACAAGCCACCATAACGTTGCATCAATAGTTCCCTATTACTACTTACCTTGAATTGCGTTATCGTGTTTTCACGGCAGGCGAATTGTATTGGCAATGAAGACAACATACGCACCTGTGTATTGCCACTACTCCCACAATAGTCGTCGATAAATCCATCATAAAATCCAACGATCGCTGGACAACCAAGGTATTCATATTGCCAGTCGAAATTCTCTGCTACACTGAATGCCGAGTGAATCAGCTTAAATAAAACATTTATCGATATAAGAGCTGAAGAATATTAAAAAAGAGCAATGTCATGTCTTTAATCGCAAAAGGTACGCTAAACAAAATGCGTGCTTCCTTAGATGGTGAGGTCCACTATCGTCTTCCTGTGGGCGAAGAACTCGTCGATCTTAAACCCTTCATCGGTCAGAGCATTACCCTAACCCACACGGGCAACATTTTTTGTAGCGCTTGCGGCAAAAAAACCAAGAAGAGCTATTCCCAAGGTCACTGCTTTGTATGCATGAAAAAACTCGCCAGCTGCGATATGTGCATTATGAAACCAGAGAGTTGCCACTACGACCAAGGTACGTGTCGCGAACCGCAGTGGGGTGAAGAGAACTGTATGGTTGACCACTTCGTCTATTTATCAAATACATCCAGCCTCAAAGTAGGGATTACTCGCCATACCCAAATCCCGACTCGTTGGATCGATCAAGGGGCAACCCAAGGTCTCCCCATATTCAAAGTCAAAACTCGTCATATTTCTGGCCTGATTGAAGTTGAACTGGCTAAGCACATTGCAGATAAAACCAACTGGCGTACCTTGCTGAAAGAAGATGGCGAGCCAATGCCGCTTGAAGAGAAGTTTGCAGAGCTATTGCCGTTGGTTGAAGACAAAATCGCTGAGATAAAACATCAGTTCGGTGATGATGCGATTGAGATACTCAACGCTGATATCACGTCCATCAGCTACCCAGTTTTACAGCACCCAACAAAAATCACATCGCATAACTTTGATAAGAACCCTGAAGTCACTGGGCTCTTACAGGGGATAAAAGGCCAGTATATGATTTTTGATACTGGTGTTATCAACATCCGTAAATTCACTTCCTACGAAGTCGAAGTCAGCGTTTGATCGAAAGATACCCTGATGTAATAAAAAAGCCCTTTCATTAAACAATGAAAGGGCTTTTTCAAGTGCGGAGGCTTATTGATCGAGGGGACTAAGTATGTATTTGTATTTCTCTGCACCTTGACCAAATGATTCAACGATACGGACTCTCACGTCTTCTAGCAATATGGTTTTTGCCATCTCTCTTGCCTGAGTAAAGGCTTCCTCACCAAAACCATTCACCAAGGTTAAAGCACGGAACCAAGCGACATCAGAGGGGTAGTTGATCGTGTCTTTGATATACGCATCCAGTTGTTCCCTAGCGATAGTAAATTCTTCTTGGGTCACTTCAGCAATGAGTTCTTGAATCACCTTGTCGATAGCTTGCTCTACCTTGGGCAGATCCTCTGCGGCGACTTGCGCTTCGAGCGTCCAATCTGTTGCAGGTTCATTGTAGTCCGTAGAATAGTAGCTATCTGGAGCGTAGTCTAAACTCAGCTCTTCACGCACATATGCATCCAATCGTCTTGCTAGAATACGTTGAATAACTTTATCAACTAATACCAGTTTTGCATCCTGAGCCCGAGCCGATTTGTTGATGGCGCGTAATCTATAACGGCTATTTTGTTCATCGTTGATCGCCAGATTAACTTTGCTGTCAGGGCGATCATTATAATTCACCCGATAAGATGGCATTGGCGCCTCTTCCTGTGAGATGGTCGCTACAAAATTCTTCACACCCTCTGCAACCTGCGCTGAATCCAAACCAGCCACAATGACCAGTTTACTATTTCGTGATTTCCTGAATAGTTCATCATAGACTTGTTGAACTTGATCGACCGTTACGTTCTCAAAGTCATGAGCTTTGGTAGGAAAATAGACGCTTTGCTGCGCGTAGGTATTCGTCTCAATGGCGTCATACCATTGGCCAAGTGGAGATTTGACGTAAGACAGAAGTTCATCAGAGTATTCCTTCTTCAACACGTCAAGCTGCTGTTCACTGAACTTGGGGTATGTCATTACGTTGTATAGAAGTTTTAGGGCATCATTGACCTGATCTGTAGGTACACTAATTTCGAAACCATGTTCCGTGCCATTAATGTAACTTTGCACATCAATGTCATTTTTGCGGACATACGCTTTTAGTTGTACCCCATTAAATTGACCGACACCGCTCTTGATGATCGTTGCAAGCAGAAGTTGAGATGCAGGTAGCAGCTCCCTATCCAATACGGCTTTACCGCCAGCTGACATGTAAACAATGTGGGCAAAATCGCTGTCATTTTCAGGATCGAACAACACATCGATGCCGTTCTCCAAGGACCAGGTTAGTTGACCATTTTTCCCATCGATAGCGGCAGGTAGTGGGTCAACAGACTCCACTTCAATTAGCCCATCTACGTCTGTACTGATACGATTACTGGTAACACCAGGCATTCCATACATGCTTTTCCACTCTGGTAGAGTTTGCTTCGCTTGCTCAATTGATTCTGTGTGATCAGTGCCAACGAACATATCATATGAATAAGATAGCATATTTCTCGCATGTTGATTAATATCATCAAGACTGGTTGTTGCTAGCAGTTGATCAAGGCTGCGCTTATAGTCAGCTAAAGATTGAGAAGGTTCGCCTTCCGCCAGTTGGTACGTTCTGTCTTCAGCAAAAGCTTCTGCTCCACGCTTAAACCAATCATCATCAGCATGTTTACGACTACTACGATACCCCGCCATCACAACATCGAATTCCTCCGAACTCACACCATGATCCCTCAGTGACGCCAAAGTACTAAAAAACAAAGGCTGGACGCTATCTCTGTCTTGTGGAGCAAATGCAATAGATACGTCGTATATCCGTTCATCCACGCTAGTGTATATGCTAGAATCGAAGTCGCGTAACGGTAACGCATGCTCTGAGTAAACGGCATCCAAGCGATTTGATACAAGTCGCGCAACGATACTGTCTTTCCAATACTCAATAAGATCTTCTCTCGTTAGCAGCACATCATCACCAAGGTAGAATGTTAGTCCGGCCACAGACGGTTCACCAATGTTAACTTGCGCGACAAAATCACCTTTATTGATCTTCGCTTTTGGTCGAACAGGAGGTTGAGAGTCACTGGTCGATTGCCAATCAGAGAACATTTTTTTAATCAGCTCTCTGGCATCTTCGCGCTTAATGTCACCTACAATAATTAGCTCACTCAATTGGGGCTGATACCAAGTATCATAAAACGCTTTGAGCGATTGAGATGTCGCGTTTTGAATGCTCTCTGCCGTACCGATCGCCGCCTTTCCCTCATAAGGCGTTCCTTTAATACTGTTTTCATAAGCTTTATCGTAGAAAGAGCGATTTTCCGGGGCCCTGCGGCGATATTCTGCAAGTACAACGCCTTTTTCGCGTTCAACTTCATCAGGCGAGAATGTGACGCGATTGGCAACATCTCTTAACCAAAGCATCGCCTTATCGAGCTCATCTTGATTGGGTAAACTCAGTGTGTAAACCGTTTCCTCATATGAAGTGTAAGCGTTGACATCGTCCCCACTCGCACCCGTTTTTTCCATCAGTTCAATGACTTCGTTAGGGGTAAAGTTTTCACTGCCATTAAATGCCATATGCTCGACAAAATGAGCGTATCCAAGTTGGTCTGGGGTTTCTTCGAGAGATCCCGCATGAATAAACAAGCGAAGAGACAAGGCTTCGGTATCAATCGGATAGATGTGATACTTTAACCCGTTGTTTAACTGACCAGACGTCCAGTTGGTATTCTTCTCAATGGGAATGCTAGTCGTTTGCTGAGCACAAGCTGTCAGCAGCAAGACGACCAAAATCAGGATTTTCTTCATAATAGAAATACTTTTTTGTTTTTTTATTTATGCGGAATATAACTGGTAAACTGTTGTGTCGATAGTCAATTTAACATGAATGGACTCATCTACGCCCCTTTTCTACCTTCGATGTTGCCTTTTTAATCAACTACACGTTATGCATCGCTCCCAACAAATAAATGAGACTATTGTCATTAAATGTGTTTTATTTCAATACTTTGAAAGTTTTCAATATGCCGACTAGATTAAATCTGAACGCAATTAAGTGCGTGACGTCAATCTATTAGTGAGAAGAAAAATGAAAACCATTTATAAGAACAGTAAAGTTGGCTCTTCACCTCTATTAAAAACTTTGACCACCGCGGCTCTAGTCGCCGCCCTTGCAGGCTGTGCAGGTAATCCGTACGTAACCGAGGCTGAACGCAACGATGTCATTACTTTAGGAGATTCCATTTTTGACCTTTCAGGAGAACTGCAACAATTTCTTGAGGGACCTGAAATGGCCAATACCACGTTCCGTGATTACACCTTAAGTGGTGCTAAGCTGAGCGGAGGAATCGTTGCCAAGCCAGTTGTTGAGCAATATCAGGATGCCAAAAGCGATGACTCCAATATCAATGTTATTGTGATGGATGGAGGCGGTAACGACATCCTACTGCCCGCCGCCATCTTTGACCCTCACAAATGTAAAACCACTTGGTACCGCCCAGAGCTGAGCAGCAAATGTAAAAGCTTGGTTGATGATGTCTATGTGGAAACCGTTAATCTACTCAACGAAATGGACCAAGATGGTGTACAACAGGTCATCTATCTGGGTTACTACTACACCACGGGCGATAAGGAGAATCTTCATCAGGCTATCGATTTTGGCGATACCCGACTTGCTGACGCTTGTACCAACACCACAGTATCCTGTCAGTTTGTCGACCCTAGACCTCACATCACACCAGACGATGTCCTATCGGACAATATTCATCCCACAACTTCGGGATCTCAAAAACTGGCGCAGCTAATCTGGCCTTACCTACAAGCCGTAATCTAGTCGCTTCAATACACTCACCGGTGGTCAACCATCGGTGAGCTATGGATATCTGATAAGGAGAAAACAATGAGTAAGTGGGTGTGGGCTTCCGCAGTATGTGCCATTGCAGGGGTAGGCGCTTGGTTTGCGCCTATCGGTATCAACACTGTTCCTGTTGTCATATCAGCGTACAACAATAAGGATAATACTGAAGCACAATTATCCGGCCAAACCAAAATCAAAGAAGAACAGGAAGCTGCAAACATTACCGATCGCCTCGCGATTCAATTGCAAAAGGAGTTAGGTGATCGAGTTAATCGGATCGAAATTCAAGTTGGCTTGCGTGATTTCAGAGACTATCTAACAGAAACATATCCGGACCAATCCCCCTTCCTTTTTTATGATGTTATCAGACAAGCTTTTCCGAGATACGCAGACATCATCTTTGAAAAAATTGTTTTAATGGAAGATTACGAACAGTGGCTACTCTCTGAAATGAAACCTCTGCTCACAATGACATTTGAAGAGAAGCAAATAGCAGTATGGGCAAAACGGCGTGAGCTGTTTGGCGATGACGCCGATATCATATGGTCTGCAGAGCTTGCTGAACGAGAGCAAAGAATTGCCGATACGCAAAAATCGATTGAACTACTCAACAGCGCTTATGATATGGAAATCAACCAGCGGCTTTTTTCACTTAAAGCCACGATTGAAACCAATTTTGTTGAACATGCTGGAGGTAAAATCCTTAGCCCTGCGATGATGGCAAGCACTTTCTTCAGTTTAGATTCTGTTCAACGTGATTTGAGCAACATGTCTTCCTACCAACGAGCAGAGCAGCTAGCCAGTATCCGCAGAGATTTGGGCTATAGCGAATCACAAATCGAAAAAGCGGCAAAGCAAGATCGAGACAATGAGCTTCGCTGGCAAATTGGTTATCAATATATGGGAGAAAGGCAAGCACTATTGGCCAGTCTATCCGGTGAAGAGCTGGACAGTCAGCTAACCCAACTTCGAATAGACTATTTTGGCGAGCAGGCCTCCACACTCGAAAAAGAAGAGCAACAAGGTTTCTATCGCTTTGAGCGTCCGCGCGTATACGGAAGAAACTAGGCGGTGCTCAGTGGGGTCTGGTTTAGGCTGGCAGCAAGTCTGAGCCACGAACCGTTACACGGTGAAGTCGACGCGGTTGATCGCCATAATCAGTCACAGCAAAATGTTGAGTACAGATATTATCCCAGATGGCAACAGAGCCCGGTTGCCATGAAAACCGTACCTGATGTTCAGGTTGTCGCGCTAAAGCAAACAGTTGGTCGAGCCATTTTCGACTTTCTCTTTCTTCTAGCTCGTTAATACGCAGGGTAAACTGCTCATTGACGAATGCGGTCAGATTACCTGTTTCCGGATGACGGACAATAAGAGGATGTTTAACCGGCGGGTAGCCTTTAGATACTGTTGCAACGCGGCTCTCCCCTTGTTCATCAACGGAGTCATAACGACTGCCTTCGAAAGCATTCAGCCCATGTGTCACCGTGAGTCCCTGTAAAGCTTGTTGCTCATCACTCGTTAGGCGTGACCATACCGCTTCCATCGATGTCCAGATGGTGTCTCCTCCATGTGGAGGACAGTGCTGTGCTTGCAGGATAGAACAACGGCACGGCGTAGCCTGCCAGGTTAAATCTGTGTGCCAAAAGCTTTCGCCGGGGGATTGCCGGGATAAGTCTCAATCACAACCACTTGTTCTTCATCATCTAGGTGAGGGAAAAACGGGTGCACTGGCTCCAAATCGCCAAAACGCTTTGCTAGCCCGATCTGCTGCTGCGGTGTCATTCCTTGGTCTTGAAAGAACAAGACCTTATGTTTCAGGTAAGCTTGGTAAAGAGCAGCAAATTCTTGCTCACTCAAATTAGAAAGATCAACGCCTTCAACTAAAGCGCCAATATGCTCTGATAACGGAGTTAGATTCACGGTTTATCCTTATACATTCTGCTTAGAGAAATCAGACCGTTAGATAGAGTAATTCCTTTCGCACGATCAAAAAAGACCCTACATGAGGGTCTTTATCGCGACTCAGAAGCCAGATGAAACATCTCAGACTGCTCTATTGTCCTAAGATTAGTTTCAATTCATCAAACAAGATATCGACTTCTTCCAATGTGTTGTAGTGCATGAAGCCAATTCGAACAACACCACCTGATTCTTCGAGACCGAGTTGACGAACCAAACCGAGGGCATAGAAGTGTCCGTTCCAGACACAGATGTTGCGCTTACCAAGTTTCTTAGCGATCTCTTCAGGCGAATGGTGGTCAAACGTTAGAGCAAAAGTTGGTGTTCTGAGTTCACTGTTGGCTTCATTACGGCCCAACAACGTCACGCCTTTCAATTCTGCGAAACGAGCAAGAAAACGTTCGCTGATCGCCGATTCATGCTGATTGAACTGCTGGAAAGAGTCGATCAGTCGAGTGCGGAGATCATCACCATCCTTGCCCCATTGAGCCAGATACTTCACTGCCGCAATAACACCGGCTAATCCTTCAAAACTCTGAGTCCCAGTTTCAAACCTACCAGGTCCCGTATTGGTTGCAGGCTCAACTTTGTAGGGCTGCAAAGCATGCAGCCACTTAGGTGCCACATACGCTACCCCAACGTGAGGGCCAAAGAACTTATAGGCAGAGCAAGCAAGGAAATCACAACCCAATTGTTGAACATCGACTAAATGGTGCGGAGCGTAGTGCACCGCATCAACGTAAACCATCGCTCCGAACTTGTGTGCTGCTTCAACGACACGTTTCACATCCACAATTGAACCTGTGGTATTCGATGCGTAAGTTAGTGCGATAAGCTTTGTCTTAGAGCTGATCAGCGATAGCAAATGCTCTAAGTCCAATGAACAGTCTTGTTCATTAACTCGTGCCTGAAGGACTGTCGCTTGCTTATCATCGGCCGCTTGCTGCCAACTAGAGACATTCGAATAATGATCGAGAGACGTAACAATGATTTCGTCGCCCGCTTGCCAATTCCGACTGATAGCTCGGCTAAGCTGAAAAGTGAGAGACGTCATGTTGGCACCAAAGACAATATTATCACTCGACTCTGCATTTAACAGTGCTTGTGCGGACTCTCTCGCTAGTTTCATTAAATCTGTAGTGTGGGCACTGGAAAAATAGTGACCGCCCAGATTCGAATTAAAAAGCCCAGATATGCGGTCATCGCTTCCAGAACACCATTTGGTACCTGTGAACCGCCTGGTCCATCTAGAAACATCACCGGCAGATCATTGTGACTTTGCTGTAGCGCACGAAACTGTGCGCGTACCAAATTAGGAGTGAAGTTCATTCACGGCTTCCTTCGCGGTTAGTACAAATACGTCCATATACCCTTCTTCACCTTCAATTACAGAGCGAATAGGCGTCGCGTTATGCCAAAGCTTATTATCGGCCAACATAGCGACTTCACCGTTTTGCAATACTTTACGGAAGAAAGGTGCCTCGTTGAAGCTGCTGTAAAGCATCACATCACCACCTTCGATGTTGTGTCGCCCCATACCAATCAGAGCAATATGCTCAAACCCATCTTGATGCACGCCTTCAGGGGCTACCTGAGTTTCATCGAAAATAGCAGAGATGCGCATTTGGTGAATTTCAATTTCCTGACCGTCAATCAGCTTGTTGGCCTCTACAAATAACTGGCAAATTTCACGCATTCCTTCACTTTGAAGAGTCGGTGTTTCAATCGGCTCGAATTGTCGTACGACATTACCCTGAAAACGATTAATATCATCGGTTTGCATAAACTCATTTTTCTGAAGATCAATAACCTGACCATCTTTAAACTGAATCACAGAGTAACGTCGCAAACGATATTGGCCATCTGCATGCTCGGTATTGGGTAGCTTGGTAAAAGACGGCGCCAACTGTGCAAAAGCATTGTCACTTAGCTTAGTGAGCTGCAGAGTTGTTTCGCGGTTAGGTAACATCATCATCTCCTTAATGAATGTTCACACTGAAATATGGGGTTAACATCTTGTTCACAATTATTATTTGCGCATTTATATCGCCAGATCAACAAATATCAGCACTTACATCCATCAAAAATAATAAATAAGAACTTAAAACCAATATTAAATTCAAATTCAGCATAATAATCCAGAATAAAACTTTTGTCAGTCCAAAATTCAGATGACTTATCTGTTAACAGAAATATATACCTTTAAGCTCAAGCAGTTAAGAAGGAAATTCAACGTTGAAAGCGTCATCGTTTGCGTTCTAATCTATAACCATTAATTACATTTCCGTGACTTGCTAACGCTTTCAATAGCTGCAACTATTCCATACAATCGAGAAAAATTGATAAGCGTCATCGCTAATGGAGCACAAATGAGCGACGTAAAACACAGTAAGCTACTTATTCTTGGTTCTGGTCCTGCAGGCTACACAGCCGCGGTTTACGCTGCGCGCGCTAATCTTAATCCAGTACTCGTCACAGGCATGCAGCAAGGCGGTCAGTTAACGACGACAACCGAAGTTGAGAACTGGCCTGGTGATCCTGAAGGCCTAACAGGGCCAGCATTGATGGAGCGCATGAAAGAACATGCCGAGCGCTTTGAGACTGAGATCGTGTTTGATCACATCAACGAGGTTGATTTCAGCCAGCGCCCATTCCAACTAAAAGGCGATAGTAGCGAATACACGTGTGATGCGTTGATCATCTCTACCGGTGCATCTGCCAAATACCTTGGCCTTGAATCCGAAGAAGCATTTAAAGGTCGTGGTGTCTCAGCATGTGCAACCTGTGATGGTTTCTTCTACCGCAACCAAAAAGTGGCGGTTGTAGGCGGCGGCAACACCGCTGTTGAAGAAGCGCTTTACCTCTCTAACATTGCTTCAGAAGTGCACCTAATTCATCGTCGTGACAGCTTCAGAGCCGAAAAGATTCTGGTTAAACGCTTGATGGACAAAGTCGAAAACGGCAATATCATTCTTCATACTGATCGTACTCTAGAAGAAGTTACCGGGGACGATATGGGTGTGACCGGCGTTCGCATTAAAGACACCCAGTCAGATTCTATCGAAGAATTGGAGGTGATGGGCGCGTTCATCGCAATTGGTCACCAACCTAATACTGGCATTTTCGAAGGCCAGCTAGAAATGAAAGATGGCTATATCATCGTTCAATCGGGTCTTGAAGGTAATGCAACTGAGACTAGTGTTCCCGGTGTTTTCGCCGCTGGTGACGTCATGGATCACAACTATCGTCAGGCCATCACGTCAGCGGGAACAGGCTGTATGGCTGCACTAGATGCAGAGCGTTATTTAGATGCGCTAGCAGACAGTAAATAATATTTTTCATTTTTGACTCAAATCCTTAAAGCCTCGTGGTATTCCCACGAGGCTTTCTTTTGTATAATCGCGAGCTTCGATTAGTCATAATAATTATCATTAAGCCTTCACGATGGACAAAAAGAAACAGCGCAGCTTGAATAAATGGCTCAAGCAGCAAAGTAAGTTAGCGAAACGCTGGCTAATGATTGCTGTTGGCCTCGGCGTACTTTCAAGCGTGTTCTTGTTAGCTCAAGCAGCCTTGCTCGCCACCATTCTTCATCAATTGATCATTGAACAGGTCGACAAATATGAACTGATTCCATATTTCCTAGGTTTAGCTGCCGTTATTGGCGTTAGAGCACTGTGTTCATGGGGTCGGGAGATCGCAGGTTATCGCTGCGGTGAGCAAATTCGTCTCTATATACGTCAGCTTATTCTCGATAAACTTCGAGAGTTAGGACCCGCTTACATCAAAGGTAAACCTGCTGGTTCTTGGGCCACACTGCTGCTTGAACAAGTAGAAGATATGCATGATTTCTTTGCTCGCTATCTACCTCAGATGTCCTTATCTGTGCTGGTTCCTTTCGTGATTCTTATTGTTGTCTTCCCAGTGAACTGGGCAGCTGGACTTATCTTCTTGCTAACTGCCCCCTTAGTGCCGATGTTTATGGCCCTAGTTGGTATGAAAGCAGCCGACGCAAACCGCAAAAATTTCAAAGCGTTGCAACGTTTGTCCGGTCACTTTTATGACCGTTTACAGTCGATGACCACCATTCGTCTGTTTGACCGAACCAAAGCGGAAACTGAAGTGATGCGCGGCGCTTCCGAAGTGTTCCGAACTCGCACAATGGATGTTCTTAAGATTGCGTTTCTTTCATCTGCCGTTCTGGAATTCTTTACCTCTATTTCCATTGCACTGACTGCCGTTTATTTCGGTTTTGCCTTTATCGGCGAGCTTAACTTTGGCGACTATGGTGCGGGTGTAACCTTAATGGCTGGTCTGTTCATTCTGGTGCTGGCTCCTGAGTTTTATCAGCCGCTGCGTGATTTAGGCACTTTCTATCATGCTAAGCAACAAGCGGTTGGGGCTGCTGAAAGCATTGTTGAGTTCCTTGATACTGATGTCGGTGCCGTTCGTTCAGGTGACAAAACGCTCAGCGCGAATAACGCAATTTCAATCCAAGCAAAAGATTTAGAGGTGTTCTCACCTGAAGGCACTAAATTGCTTGGCCCGGTGAGTTTTGAGCTCTCGACGGCTCAAACGACAGCTTTAGTTGGCCCAAGTGGCGCGGGCAAAACCAGCTTAATCAATGCGATACTCGGATTCCTACCATATCAAGGCTCACTCATCATCAATGGTATTGAAAGAACAGAACTGAACCTCGAGAACTGGCGAGAAAAAATCAGCTGGGTTGGCCAGAACCCGTTGCTGTTACATGGTTCTATTCGTGACAACATCACGTTGGGCAAAGACAACGTTTCAGATGACGCCATCCAAACCGCATTGCAAGAGTCTTTCTCAGCAGAATTCGTTGAGCAACACGGGCTCGATTACGCCGTATCTGATCGCTCTGGTGGCCTTTCCGTCGGTCAGGCGCAACGACTTGCTTTGGCAAGGGCAATGGTTCAAAACGGTCAGTTCTGGTTGCTTGATGAACCAACCGCAAGTCTGGATACACGCAGTGAGCGCTTGGTTATGCAGGGTTTGGCTGGTCAGGTAGAAGGTAAAACAACACTGATGGTCACCCACCAACTCAGCCATCTACAAAGCGTTGAACAGATTCTGGTCATGGAAAATGGCGAGATTGTTCAAAGTGGTCCCTACAACAAACTCTGCAATCAAGAGGGGTTATTCCAAAATATGCTTCAGGCGAGTAATGCTCTCAACCAAGCCAATAAGGGGAATCTCGATGCGTGATTTAATTCCCTATCTAAAACTGTATAAAAAGCACTGGTTCGGCCTATCGCTGGGCATGCTGTTGGCTTTCCTGACTCTATTTGCTTCTATTGGCTTGCTGACTTTGTCAGGCTGGTTCCTATCTGCCGCTGCAGTGGCCGGGCTAACTATCGCCCGAGAAACCTTCAACTACATGCTGCCAGGGGCTTTTGTCCGTGGCTTTGCCATGGGACGTACCGCTGGTCGATGGGGGAGCGCGTAGTCAGCCACAACGCCACCTTCAAGCTACTGACCGATCTGCGTATTTTCTTTTTCGCTAAGCTCGCACCATTAATTCCGGGTCGAGTATCAAACCTGCGTGATGCAGACTTGCTTAACCGCCTAGTTGCCGACATCGACGCAATGGACCACGTCTATCTGCGCCTTGTCAGCCCTATGGTCGTAGGCACACTTGGCATCCTAGGGTTAACAACGCTGATTTGCTGGTTTGACATGGAGCTCGGCTTAACGCTTGGCGCCATTCTTATGGCTTTACTGCTTATCTGGCCAGTATTGTTCTACAAATTAGGTAAAACTAATGGCGCAGAGCTGACACAAAACAAAGCCGACCTGCGTATCGCAACATTAGATTGGTTACAAGGCTATAGCGAGCTCACCCTGTTTGGAGCCGAAGAACGTTACCGCAATGCGATTCTAAATGCGCAAGAACGCTTACTAAAGAATCAGTATTTTAACGCTCACTTTGCGGGTTTAGCACAAGCATTGCTGATGCTTGCTAACGGTTGGACAATTGTTCTGATGCTATGGCTAGCGGCAGATGGTGTCGGCGGTAATATGCCTGACCCTATGATTGCCTTGGTGGTATTCGCCACAATGGCCAGTGTCGAGCTTCTAATGCCAATTGCCGGTGCTTTCCAGCATTTGGGTCAAACACTGACTTCAGCACGTCGATTAAACGACATCATCTTGTCCGAGCCTGATGTTCAGTTCCCAGAGGAGAACACTCAGCACAACAACACCTATTCAATTGAGTACGAAAATGTCACTTTCCGTTATCCGGATGGCGACTCAAATACACTGCAAGACATTAGCCTACAAATCCCTGCCAAGCACCGCATCGCAGTGGTGGGTCAAACCGGCTCGGGTAAATCGACATTAATGCAGTTGCTGAATCGCTATTGGGACACCCAACAAGGCGACATTAAGATTGCAGGCCAATCCATTCGTCATTGGAGTGAAAGCCAGCTTCGTCAGGCAATCAGTGTAGTCAGCCAAAGGGTTGATATCTTGAATGGCACTTTGCGTGACAACGTGTTGATGGCCTCCCCTGATGCTAGTGATGAAGCGCTAAGCGAATCTCTGACTAAAGTAGGACTTGAGAAACTACTTGACGATCAGGGCTTGGATACTTGGTTAGGTGACGGTGGTCGACAGTTGTCCGGAGGTGAGAAACGCCGTATCGGTATCGCCAGAGCGCTGCTTCATAATGGCCCTATTCTGTTGCTAGACGAGCCGACCGAAGGCTTGGATAAACAGACTGAGCAACAAATCATGCAGCTGTTTGAACAGCATTTTGAAGACAAAACCGTCGTTTTCATCACTCACCGCTTGGTCAACCTTGATAAGATGGATTCAATTTGTCTGATTGAACAAGGTCAGATCGTTGAGCATGGTAGCCATCAGGCGCTGCTTGAAAAACAAGGGCGGTATTTCGCGCTCAACCAAACGCTATAAACACAAGGGGCAATGTTGATTGCCCTTTTTGTTCACCTCCCAATTGCTGCGAGCATTATGCCAAACAGTTGCACCCGAATCTCACCAGCTTACCTATTCCTGTTGAAGAAGAGTTTAAGCAAAAGTAGCTGATTCCATTTACATTGATTTGGCATAAGCGCAATGCATACAATCCGAAAATCACTTGGTTGCGAGATAGCATTAAGCAACTTAGTATGCGCAATCACACTTAATCAGAGCGGAATACAAGACATGGAATTAGACATCTATCAAGTCGACTCATTTACCACCGAAACTTTCAAAGGCAATCCAGCGGGTGTCTGCATTACGGACCAGCCACTTGATGAGTCATTGATGTTTGCTATTGCCGCAGAAATGGCGGTGTCTGAAACAGCGTTTTTGTCCTTGAGTGATATGCGATTGCGCTGGTTCACACCTGAAGTAGAAGTCAAACTGTGCGGGCACGGCACGCTCGCTGTTGCCCATGTCCTTAAACAGCAAGGAAAGATTGCAACTGGCGACAGCATTACCTTTAATACCTTATCCGGTTTGCTGAGTGTGAAGGTGCTGAGTTCGACTTATACGTTGGACTTCCCCGCCCCTAAATTGGAGTACCAACAACAGTGTTCTGAAGAGAGACTTCGTGCACTCGGGTTATCTGAACAACAGGTTGTCTCCTACTGCCATTTTGATTCTAAAGAGCTGTTTGAGCTTAGCGACGAACAAGCAGTGCATGATCTTAGCCCTGACTTTTCTTCATTGATTAGGCAATCAGGGCGAGGGATCATCATCACCGCTCAATCCACCCAATCCAATAGCGATATCATCTCTCGCTACTTTGCGCCTTGGGTCGGCGTGAATGAAGATCCGGTGACTGGTTCAGCGCACTGTGCACTAGCTGAGTTCTGGGCAGGAAAAATCGACAAGGCTGTACTCACCGCCTACCAAGCATCCTCAAGGGGCGGTTATCTGGATATCGAACGAGTGGGAAATGGGCGAGTCAAGCTTTCTGGTAGCGCAGTGATTGCGCTTAAAGGCACGCTGTTTATCTGATTTTAGATACAAAAAAGCAGCCTGTGCGGCTGCTTTTCTATTCATACTTCTAACGCTGGCGCTGTTTATTACGAGCTCCTTGCTCGCCTGCACCTTTACGCGGTTTACGACGCGCTGGGTTGTTGCTACGCCCACCACCGTTATTCATTCGCTCTTCATGGCGCTTAACTGCACGACGAATTTTCTGGCTACGTGAGCGTTCACGCTTACGTGACGTATTCGCTTTGTTTTCATCAAGCATCGTCTCTTTTTCAGGACGCAGTTCTACTAATTCACGTAGGTAGTTCACCTCTTTGAGATCTAGCTCCATCCATCCGCCACGAGGCAGTTTCTTATCAAGGAAGATATCACCGTAACGAACGCGTTTCAGGCGGCTAACCGTACAGTCTTGAGATTCCCACAAACGACGTACTTCGCGGTTACGACCTTCGTTGATCACAACATAGAAAGTGTGGTTCATACCATCACCGCCTGCGTAAACAACGTCTTCAAATCGCGCTAGACCATCTTCAAGCTCTACACCACTAACTAGATTACGTATTTTCTTCTCGTCAACATCGCCAAATACGCGCACAAGGTATTCACGCTCAACCTGACGACTTGGGTGCATCAAACGGTTAGCAAGCTCACCATCGGTTGTGAATAGTAGTAGGCCCGATGTGTTCGCATCCAGACGACCCACAGAGATCCAACGAGAACCACGGATTTTTGGCAGACGGTCAAATACAGTTCGACGACCTTCTGGATCATGACGAGTACACAGCTCACCCTCAGGTTTGTAGTACGCAAGTACGCGACACACCACTTCTTCCTGCGCCTTCGCAGAAACAGTGTGGCCGTCAATACGAACTACCGCATTCTCGTCTTCTAGTCGTTCACCAAGCTTAGCCACAACGCCGTTCACACTCACGCGACCCGCTTTGATCAAAGCTTCAAGTTCGCGTCGTGAGCCATGGCCTGCTCGCGCTAACACTTTCTGTAATTTTTCGTTCATCAATCTACCTTTGTGTCGTCTTCTCAGACGTCGATTCTATTTTGCGACCCTAAATCGCGGTCGCGTATTATCGCAAATTCTCTAAAAAAACGCATGCATTATTTTCATTTCCAACAGCAATAATCAGAGCCATAAAACGAGTGAGCGTAAGATTTTACAACCTCAAATACGCTGTTAATTGGACGGCACTACTGTCCTGAGTGCACCGAACCTATCTCTATGGCTTTAGCTCTGTTTGGCTCCAACGTTGTTCATCTAACAACTCTAACCAACTGGTTAACTTTTCAGCCGCTTGTGGACGACTGATAAAATACCCCTGCGCATGATCACAGCCATGGGCAACCAACCAATCCAGCGAGGCTTGATCTTCAACACCTTCCGCGACCGTTTTAAGCCCAAATCGTTTGGCGAGTTTAATCGTCGATTGTGCAATCGTCTGATCTTGCTGATCACTGGAAACATTAAGAATGAAGGATTTGTCTATTTTCAATTCCGTTGCCGGTAAATGTTTGAGTTGCGACAGCGACGAATAACCCGTTCCGTAATCATCAATTGAAATAGACAACCCTCTCTCAGACAATCGGCTAAGTATGGACAAAGCGTACTCAGAGTCTTCCGCCAGTGCACTTTCTGTGACTTCAATTGTGACCTCGTTTTCACTGCATTCGAACTGGGATAGGAAAGTCAGTATTTTGTCGTCAAAGTTCTTCTGCTTTAGATTAACCGCGGAGATATTGATTGCCACACCTAATTCGAATCCGCTCTCTCGCCAGACTTGTAGCTGCTGCAAGGCACTGCGCATGACCCAATCCGTCAAGGCATCTATCTGCCCAGTGGTTTCTGCAATTTCAATAAATTCATCCGGTGGAATCATACCCAGTTGTGGATGAATCCATCTTACTAACGCTTCGACTTTATCCACCCGCGAGGTCTTAAGGTTGAGTTTTGGCTGGTAGTAAAGTATCAACTGTTCGCCTTGAATGGCTTCCGTCAGTTCATGCGTCAAACGAACGCGATGGATTGCGCTTTCTGCCATACTGGAGGCAAATTCAAGACTTGATACTCTCATCTTCATCGCTTGTTGTAAGGCAATACCGGCATTGTGTAGCAACTGACGGGCGGTTTCACCATGCTTAGGGTAGCGGCAGTAGCCTGACACCGTATGCACCGTCACCGAAATGCGCTGTAAGTTGAACGCTCCGGCCAAACATTGTAGAACGACATTAGCAGTGTGCTCATCCGACTGAGTTGGTTTGCATTGGGAAAGTAAAGCAAATTCTGACGATTCGAGTTGATAAAATCGTGCTTTTTCTTCTAACGTCATTAATCGACTGACCGTCGCAACCTGAAGCTCTTCGCCAGTATCTAGCCCTAGGCTGTAATTGAGTTCTTCAAATTCCAACACTCTGAAACGAATGAGCAAAAAACCATCACAGGATTTGTTGATAAGATCCGCAATGTCTTCAAACAACTTTTTCTTATTCGGCATTTTTGTAAGATCAGAGTGATAAGCGCGGTAGTTTAACTCAGCCTGTCGGTCGTTAACGGCCTGATTCATTAGGTTAAACTCATGGGCTAGTACACCAAGTTCATCTTTACGATTCACCACCAAGGCTTCGATGTTTTCTCCTTGAGCAATTTGCTTCGCTTTACTCACAAGTCCCTGCAATGGCTTAGCGATGCTTTTTGATAGTAAAAAGGCAGCGACGATCGAACAACCAAACGTCACCAAGACGATCAACATGATCTGTAGCCATCGATTTTGTAGTGTTGCGAACAAGTCCGCTCTTGAGAGATAAAGGGATGCGATGAGATCTTTTTCGTCTTTAAAGCCAATCGCCACTTCAGTCGCAATAGTGTGTGCATCCGATTGTTGAGGCTCTATAGCGGAAGGGCCATTGCCCGCCTGTTCTACACTGCTGGCAAGCAGTGACCATTGCCCGCTCTCATGGTAACCGATATCGACATTCATACCTGTCAGTAGCGCGAGTCGCTGCGCTAAAGTCTGGTCGATAGCAAAACCAAAACCTATCCAAGCGACCGTTTCAGCACCACTTTGGACTGGAACCAATACTAATTGAAACACCGCGCCCTGATAGTCATAGAGTATTGGGCGGTCTTCATCTGGAGCAGCGGTATCCGCCATGGTCAGCATATTGTTTTCTGTATCGGCGCGGGTTCGATTACTGCCTTTGTCGTAAACCAGCTTGCCGATAAAATTACCATTCTCATCAACTGCAATCGCCAAGTCGGCAGAAATCCGCTGGCGATGATTATTCAGCGCTACCAAGAAACTGCGCGTGTCCTCTCTCAAAGCCTGTTTAAGGCCAAAATCTTTTGCGACGGTCTGAGCAAACCCGGTTAAATTACGCGTACGTTGTTCAAACTGGTTTTCAAACACCGCCTTTGCTGTACTGAGGTGTATTTGCGCTCGCTCTTCTCTTTCTTTTTCATTCGATTGGAAAATGGAGTAAAACAAAATGCATTGAACAGCGATCAACACCGCGAGAAAAGAGAACAGGATTTGAGTCTGAATACTTTTAAATTGATTCATTTATAGGGCCCGTAGAAATCAATCATCTGAGCATTTTTCTGCTTCGGTATCGGTGACATTTTCTTGGTTAACACCAGTTCGAATTCTTGGTTACCTAACACTTCCGTTTGCAGTGTTTCGTTCATCTGTGGGTGCCAAGCGGTTAAGGTCGCACTTTCCAACCCTTCTGGTAGCGTTATTCTGGCAACCCCTGACCTACCGGTAATGCTGTAATAAGGAGTATCGACCACCTTGATGTAACCGCTCATCCAGTCATGAATGTTGCATCCCATGGCGACCACGCCTTCACTAGGAAAAGATTTCTCGACCTCCTGTTCGGCAGCACGAATCACAAAAGAAAAATCGAGTGGACCTGTAATGGAATAGATATGGTGGGAGATGTCGTCTTTGTTGGTAAATAGGACCGGTTGGTTGACTCTTACTACTGAAATATAAGGCTTAAAAGCACGCCCGTTTTGAGATACTTCGGTCACTAACGTTTTGTTAGTTGTCGTTTCCTCAACGGGTAAGTTTGACGCGGTAACATAGACCACCGCATCTTTGACTGGTTTGCCATTACTTTGTACAACGCGCACTTCGATAGGTGCAGCAGAAGAAATAGCGGGAAACAAGAATAGAATAAGAAGCAAGTGACGCATATTGCCTATCTGATTTATTAGACTTAACAATCAGCATAGCAGTCACGCGGGTTTTTTGCGGGTTGAAAGAGCATAGGTATCAACACACTATGCTCAGATAATTGGACGTTTGGAAAAGAGGCGTCGTTACTCGAACGCTGCTGGATCACCGGACCCGACTCGAGCAATAACAGGCTCGTCATCACTGAAATCGACCACGGTCGTCGGTTGCTCACCCAAGTAGCCACCATTTAGGATGCAGTCCACCGCGTGCTCCAATTGATCACGAATCTCTTCTGGGTCAGATTCAGTGACGTCATTGCCCGGAAGAATTAAAGATGTCGACATCAAAGGTTCACCAAGCGCTTCCAGCAAATCCAAGGCTATCTGATTGTCTGGCACTCGGATACCAATCGTCTTACGTTTCGAGTTCATCAAACGACGCGGTACTTCTTTCGTCCCCTTGAAAATAAAAGTGTACGGCCCTGGCGTATTGTTCTTTAGCAAGCGAAACGCTGTGTTGTCGACACGAGCGTACAGCGACAGCTCTGAAAGATCACGACACAGCAAAGTAAAGTTATGCTTTTCATCCAATCGACGAATCTTACAAATTCGTTCTAAAGCCTGTTTATTCTCCAACTGACAGCCCAATGCATAACCGGAATCTGTCGGATAGATAACCACACCGCCATTACGAATGATTGCCACAGCCTGATTGATCAAGCGAGCCTGGGGGTTTTCTGGGTGAACATAAAAAAACTGGCTCATTGTAATTCCTCATCATCGAGTCTCTCGACTCTATTTTTAACGTATTGATTTAATAGCAATCTATTGACTAATTAACTTGCGAAGGCTCAATACCCCAATCTTTCCATACAGGTTCTACACCTGCTGGCAGCCACAAATTCCTGCCAAGTTCCATCCAAGGAGACGGATAGTGGAAGTCACTGCCTTGAGACGCTAATAGTTTGTATTGTATAGCATAATCGGCCAAGTTGCGCCTTTCTTGTTGGCCCTGTTGTGGTTGAGCTACTTCCATCGCATCCCCACCCGCTTCAACAAATGCTGCAAGCAGTCGCTTGAGCCACTTTGCAGTAAGATCGTAGCGCCCCGGGTGCGCAAGTACTGCTTGTCCGCCTGCACTGTGAATGGCATTGACGGCGTCAGCCATCGAACACCAACTCGGTGGTACATAACCTGGGTTATTGCGAGTCAGGTATTTCTTAAATACCTGTTGCATGGTTTTAGCATAGCCATTGTCCACCAGCCATTTTGCAAAGTGTGCTCGTGTGATGGGCGCTTCTCCGGCAATAGCTTGCACCTCTTCAAGCACCCCTTCACGGGTCGCTTTACTCAGTCGATGAGCAATCATTGCCGCTCGCCCTTCACGGTGCTTTTTCTGCTGTTCAATTAACCGTGTTAGCTCGACGGACTGCGGGTCTATATTCAATCCAACAATGTGGATGTCTTTATTTTGCCACACCGTGGAAATTTCAATCCCGTTAATAAGTTTTATGGGCAGTTGGTTGTCTTGAACATACTGATGCGCAATCTCCAAACCATCTACCGTATCGTGATCGGTAATCGCCAGCACATCGATATCAAAACCGAGCGCTCTGTCTATCAATTCGTTAGCAGGTAATCGTCCGTCAGAGGCTGTGGTATGGCTGTGTAAATCAATTCTCATAAATATGTTTTTTTAGTTGACTTTTTACCTCTGCACTAGTTAACTAGTACACAAATACGAAGTACCTGAATTAAGGCTCACTATGTTACAAGAAATTAACCAAAACCAAAAAGCGAATCTTGCAGCTGACTCTCTACGTGACAGTTCTGCAAACCTTGCTTGGTGGCGCACTTGGACAAGTTCTTGGTGGGCTAACGTGTACTTTTAATTTACCAAATTAATGTTACCAAGCCCGCTATTAAAGCGGGCTTTTTGTTTTGTCGAACACTCAGCACTCAACTGGTCAAACATTCATCAAACACAGTAAATTCAACATTGGGTGAATGTTTTCTTTGTGCGACTATGTACGACAGGAAGTAAAAAAGATTACAAATGAAAAGGAGGTCTTGTGAACAAGGCCATTGAAATCAAAAAACCGGGACACCTTGAAGTTATTCAAGCGTCTGCACCTTACACGCAGGACCCAACGCGCCTGTTTCATACTCTGTGTGAAAACAAAACCGACAGCCTGTTATTGGAGTCCGCAGAGATCGATTCAAAACAGGATCTGAAAAGCCTGCTGATCGTTGATTCCGCTGTTCGCATCGTTTGCAACGGTCATATTGTGACTATGCAAGCACTGACCAATAACGGTAAACACCTGCTTTCTCATTTGACCCACAACATTCATAGCAATGTGGCTCATTCATTTGATGGCCAAACGCTGACACTAGAGTTTGAAGCGCCTTGCGATACACTCGATGAAGATTCTCGCTTACGAGAAGCGTCTTCTTTTGATGCGTTGCGTCTAGTCCAGCACAGTTTTGACCTTACTGAACATCAGCAACACGCCGTTTTCCTTGGTGGTCTGTTCGCATACGACATGGTGGCGAACTTTGAACCTTTAGGTGATGCTGAAGCATCAAACCAATGCCCAGACTACGTTTTTTACGTCGCAGAAACGCTGCTAGTCGTAGACCATCAGAGCGAGTCTTGTGATTTACAAGCGACATTGTTTGCGAATAGCGAAGAAAAATCGACGCTGGAAGCACGCATTGATAGCATTCAGTCACAGTGCGCTAACCTGAAACATTTACCGCAAGCGACCAAATTAACTGACGTTTCTCCACAGCCAAGCGTTTCAGATGAAGATTTCTGCCAAATTGTTCGAGATCTAAAGCAATACGTGGTGCGAGGCGATATCTTTCAGGTTGTTCCGTCACGCCGCTTCACCCTGCCTTGTCCGTCACCACTCGCTGCATATAAAGAATTAAAGCTGAGCAACCCAAGCCCTTACATGTTCTACATGCAAGATGAGCTATTCACTCTGTTTGGCGCATCACCTGAAAGCGCGCTTAAATACGAAACCCATACTAACCAAGTCGAGATTTACCCAATCGCAGGCACGCGTCGCCGTGGCAAACGCCCAGACGGCGCTATCGATTTCGATCTAGATAGCCGTATTGAACTTGAACTGCGTACTGATATGAAAGAGAACGCCGAACACATGATGTTGGTGGATCTCGCGCGTAACGACGTCGCTCGTATTTCCAAAGCAGGTTCTCGCCACGTTGCAGACTTGCTTAAAGTCGACCGTTACAGCCATGTAATGCACTTAGTATCCCGAGTGGTTGGTCAGCTTCGTGACGATCTGGACGCTCTACACGCCTATCAGGCTTGTATGAACATGGGGACTCTGACTGGTGCACCAAAAATCCGTGCGATGCAACTTATCAGAGACGTCGAAGGAGCACGCCGTGGTAGCTATGGCGGTGCCGTTGGCTACCTCACTGGCGAAGGTACATTAGACACCTGTATCGTTATCCGTTCTGCTTATGTCGAGAATGGCATCGCTCAAGTTCAAGCGGGGGCAGGTGTGGTGTTTGATTCAGAACCACAAGCCGAAGCAGATGAAACTCGTGGTAAGGCGCAAGCCGTTATCTCTGCAATTCAGTCAGCGCATAAGGAGTCGTAGAGATGGCTAACATTGTATTTATCGATAACTTTGACTCGTTTACTTATAACTTAGTGGATCAGTTTCGCTCACTCGGACACAACGTCAAAATCTACCGTAACCACATTGCCGCGGAAACGATTGAAAGTGCGGTCAACGAGCTAGACAATCCGGTAGTGTTATTGTCTCCCGGCCCAGGGGCGCCATCTGAAGCGGGCTCCATGCCGGAAGTCATCCAACGCCTGAAAGGTAAAGTGCCGATGATCGGTATCTGTCTTGGTCATCAAGCCATTGTTGAAGCCTATGGTGGTACCGTTGCTGGCGCGGGTGAGATTGTCCATGGCAAAGTGTCGATGATGGAGCACCAGAATCATCCGACATACGCCGACCTGCCTTCACCACTTGCCATTGCGCGTTACCATTCATTAGTAGCCACACAGGTACCGGAAACACTTACCGTAACCGCAGAAGTTGATGGCCTCGTCATGTCTGTGGTCCATGAACAAGATAAAATTTGTGGCTTCCAATTCCACCCTGAATCCGTCATGACGACGCATGGCGCAACACTGTTAGCCAATGCGATCGAGTGGGCTTTACAAGATTCCAATCTAACGTCAGTGCAGCAATAAGGAGAAGAGAAAATGGAAACGATCATCAACAAACTCTATGAACAACAACCGCTAACTCAGGAAGAAAGCCAACAGCTTTTTGACATCATTATTCGCGGTGAGCTTGATCCAATTCTTATGGCATCAGCGCTGACAGCACTGAAGATTAAAGGCGAAACACCGGATGAGATCGCTGGTGCAGCAAAAGCTCTGCTTGCCAATGCCAATCCATTCCCTCGCCCTGACTATGATTTTGCCGATATCGTGGGCACAGGTGGCGATGGTCACAATACCATCAACATTTCGACCACAGCCGCCTTTGTTGCTGCGGCATGTGGCTTGAAAGTAGCCAAACACGGTAACCGCAGTGTTTCAAGTAAATCTGGCTCTTCTGATCTGCTTGATTCATTTGGTATCAACCTCGCCATGAGCGCAGAGGATACACGCTCTGCGGTAGATAAACTCGGCGTTGCTTTCTTGTTTGCGCCGCAATACCACAGTGGTGTTCGCCATGCGATGCCTGTGCGTCAGACCATGAAAACCCGCACCATTTTTAACATCCTAGGCCCGCTGATTAACCCTGCTCGCCCAAATATTGAGCTTATGGGTGTGTACAGCGAAGAGTTGGTCCGTCCTATCGCTGAAACCATGCTTAAGATGGGCATGAAGCGCGCGGCAGTAGTGCACGGTAGTGGGTTAGATGAAGTTGCTATTCATGGCAACACCACAGTGGCAGAAATCAAAGATGGGCAAATTACTGAATACACGTTGACTCCAGAAGACTTTGGCCTGACAGTGCATCCGCTTGAAGCGATTAAAGGCGGCGATCCTGAAGAGAACAAAGCCATTATTACCAATATCCTTACGGGTAAAGGCACCGATGCCCAGCTGGGTGCGGTAGCGGTTAACGTAGCGCTTCTCATGCGTTTATTTGGTCATGAAGATCTCAAGGCTAATACTCAGCAAGCGATTGAGGCTATGAACTCTGGTAAAGCGTTTGAGCTGGTTAATCAGCTAGCAGCTCACGCCTAAGTACCTTAAGGAAGGAACAAAAGATGACTCAGACGCAAGATAAACTTTCAGAGCACGTGTCTCTGAAAGAAGCGCAAATGGCAGAAGTCCTAGCAAAAATCGTTCGTGATAAATACATCTGGGTGGAAGAACGTAAAGCCTCTCAACCTTTGGCGCAGTTTAAAGAGGCGCTCACTCCGTCTGATCGTAGCTTCTATGACGCAGTAAGCAGTAAAAAAACTGCCTTCATCACAGAATGTAAGAAGGCGTCTCCGTCCAAGGGCCTAATTCGTGACGACTTTGACCTCGATTACATCGCTTCCGTGTACAATAATCACGCTGATGCGATTTCAGTGCTCACCGATGAAAAATACTTTCAGGGCAACTTCGATTTCCTGCCACAAGTGAGAAAGCAAACCTCTCAACCCATTCTGTGCAAAGACTTTATGGTTGATACTTATCAGGTTTATCTCGCCCGCCATTACTCTGCTGATGCGATTCTTCTGATGCTATCTGTGCTTGATGACGCCGAGTATAAAGCACTGGAAGAAGTCGCTCACTCACTCAACATGGGCATCTTGACAGAAGTCAGCAATGAAGAAGAGTTACATCGCGCAGTAAAACTTGGCGCGAGAGTGATTGGTATCAATAACCGCAATTTACGTGACCTAACAACAGATTTGAACCGCACCAAAGCGCTGGCACCGACCATTCGTGAGCTTGCACCCAATGCAACCATCATTTCAGAGTCAGGTATTTATACCCATCAGCAAGTACGCGACCTTGCCGGTTTTGCCGACGGTTTCCTTATCGGCAGCTCCTTAATGGCAGAAGAAAACCTAGAGCTGGCAGTGCGTAAAGTTACCCTAGGTGAAAACAAAGTATGTGGTCTAACTCACCCAGATGATGCAGCAAAAGCTTATCAAGCGGGTGCTGTATTTGGTGGGCTGATTTTTGTCTCTAAGTCGAAGCGTTGTGTGGATTTAGAAACCGCTCGCCTAACCATGTCTGGTGCGCCTTTGAAATATGTAGGCGTGTTCCAAAATCACGATATCGACACTGTGGTTAGTATGGCGCAAGAGCTTGGCCTATACGCCGTTCAACTGCATGGAGATGAAGACCAAGACTTTGTCAGTGCGATCCATGAACAACTAGGTGAGCGCGTTGAAATTTGGAAAGCTTACGGTGTGACTGATAGCTCACCAGCATTGCTAGACGCTCCCGTCAGTCGCCACCTACTCGACAGCCAAGTTGGTTCTCAAACTGGAGGAACAGGTCTTGTATTCGACTGGTCTTTGATTGGTGATAGGTCAAAAGTCATGCTTGCGGGTGGCATTTCCCCTTTCAATGCTCAGAAAGCTGCCCAACAAGGCTGCCTAGGTCTGGATTTAAACTCAGGTGTTGAAGTTTCTCCCGGCAAAAAAGATGCAGAAAAGTTGCAGCAGGCATTTGCTGAGATCCGCAACTACTAAACAGATTTATTAAAGATAAATGACTCATAATTAAATAAATTTTTTGGTGTGCTAGACAGCAATGCCAAACCGAATTGAAGGAATAGAACCATGGCAAAACTTGATGCCTACTTTGGCGAATACGGTGGTCAGTATGTACCGCAAATTCTCGTTCCTGCACTGGAACAACTAGAACAAGCTTTTATTGATGCTCAGGAAGACCCTGAATTCCGTAGCGAGTTTATGGGCCTGCTTCAAGAGTATGCTGGTCGTCCTACGGCACTCACACTGACTCGCAATCTGACCAAAGGCACCAAGACCAAACTCTACCTCAAGCGCGAAGATTTATTGCACGGTGGCGCACACAAAACTAACCAAGTACTCGGTCAGGCACTGTTGGCCAAACGTATGGGGAAAGACGAGATCATTGCGGAAACGGGTGCAGGCCAGCACGGCGTGGCAACTGCATTGGCCTGTGCATTGCTCGGTCTAAAATGTCGCGTGTACATGGGTGCCAAAGACGTAGAACGTCAAAGCCCGAACGTGTTCCGTATGAAACTTATGGGCGCGGAAGTCATTCCTGTTCACTCCGGTTCCGCCACGCTTAAAGATGCCTGTAACGAAGCCCTACGCGACTGGTCAGCCAGTTATGAAGACGCTCACTACCTACTGGGGACCGCAGCTGGTCCTCATCCATTCCCGACCATAGTGCGTGATTTCCAACGCATGATTGGCGAAGAAACAAAAAACCAGATTCTGGCTCGTGAAGGTCGCCTTCCTGATGCAGTCATCGCTTGTGTGGGTGGTGGTTCAAATGCAATCGGTATGTTTGCTGACTTTATTGAAGAGGAAACGGTTCGCCTGATCGGTGTTGAGCCTGCAGGTAAAGGTATCGATACCGACCAGCATGGCGCCCCTCTTAAGCACGGTAAAACCGGCATCTTCTTTGGTATGAAGGCGCCACTGATGCAAGATCCAAATGGTCAAGTTGAAGAGTCTTATTCTGTTTCAGCGGGCCTTGATTTTCCTTCAGTTGGACCTCAACACGCTCACCTGAATGCGATTGGCCGCGCGGAATACGACAACGTAACCGATGATGAGGCTTTGGACGCATTCCAAGAACTGGCTCGCAGTGAAGGTATTATTCCGGCACTAGAGTCATCTCACGCATTGGCTCACGCACTGCGTATGGCTCGTGAGAACCCAGACAAAGAGCAACTACTTGTGGTAAACCTATCAGGTCGTGGTGACAAAGATATCTTTACTGTTCACGCCATTCTAGAAGAAAAAGGAGTTATCTAATGAGCCGTTATGAGTCTATGTTTGAGCGCCTGAACGAGAAAAACCAAGGTGCATTTGTTCCTTTCGTAACCGTGTGCGATCCAAACCCAGAGCAGTCCCTGAAAATTATGGAGACACTGGTTGAAGCAGGTGCCGATGCACTTGAACTGGGTATTCCATTCTCAGATCCCCTTGCGGATGGCCCTACTATTCAAGGAGCGAACATTCGCGCACTGGATTCGGGAGCAACTCCAGATATCTGCTTTGATTTGATTGGAAAAATCCGCGCCAAATACCCAGAACTCCCAATCGGCCTTCTGATGTACGCAAACCTTGTTTACGCGCGCGGTATCGATAGTTTTTACCAGCGTTGTGCGAATGCCGGTATCGATTCTGTGTTGATTGCTGACGTACCAACCAATGAAAGCCAAGAGTTTGTTGAGGCGGCTAAGAAGCACGGTATTGAGCCTATCTTCATTGCACCGCCAACGGCGTCAGAAGAGACACTAAAATCAGTGGCTGAACTAGGTGGCGGCTATACCTACCTACTCTCACGTGCTGGTGTAACCGGTGCAGAAACAAAGGCCAACATGCCAGTAAGTGATCTTTTAGATAAACTCAATAAATACGATGCTCCACCATCACTGTTGGGCTTTGGCATCTCTCAACCAGAGCAGGTTAAGCAAGCCATTGAGTCTGGTGCTGCTGGTGCGATTTCAGGCTCTGCCATCGTAAAAATCATCGAATCGAACATTGAATCTCCGCAAGATATGTTAAATCAGCTCGCTAATTTTGTTTCACCGATGAAAGCTGCGACGCAAAAGTAACAGATTAGCCGTCTAAACATCTATGAGATTGGTTTCTTAAATCATCGAAGAAACCGATCTTTTTGTTAACATTTAAGCATCCCTCTCCCTCCTCTCTTCTTAATCACAAAACGCATCACAAAACCCAAACCCATCCCCCCAACCAATAGCAAACGTTTGCAATTGGCTAAAAAATTATCACTCATCAATGAAAGTGGTTTTAATTGGCTCGATTGACTTTTCACCTTATTGCTAAATGTAAAAATAACGTGTAAAAAGCGAGGCGAAATTATTATCTAATTAAAATATTTAACTTAGATGGTAATTCTGGGAATTTAAATTTTGTTAGCACAGAGGTTATGGAAGTGTTAAAAGAAAAGAGTTTGCTAAGCAACATTGGCGTTCAGGTTGTCATCGCCATGATTGTAGGTACTGCCGTGGGTGCCTTCATGGGAGACAGCGCTACCATCTTCGCTCCACTAGGCGCGATTTTTATCAATTTAATTAAAATGCTGGTTATTCCTTTGGTCGCCGTAGCCTTGATCTCAGGTGCTGCGGGCTTAGGTAATAGCCAATCTGCTGGTAAAGTGGGCATAGTCACCTTAGGTTACTTTGGCTTAACGTCAGCACTTGCCGTCGCCCTAGCACTGTTTATGGGCGAAGTATTCAAACCGGGCATGGGTATCGATGTTTCAGGCATCGAGGGCATGTTCTCTTCTGAGTACGCTTCTAAAGGTGAACTACCTTCTTTCTGGGCAACCATCACAGGTATGATCCCAACAAACGTTTTCCAGTCACTGAATGAAGCAAACATCCTACAGATCCTAGTATTCTGTATGTTCTTTGGCATTGCGATTTCTAAGCAGGCCAAAGAGCGTCGTGATCCAATCATTAACGGCGTAAACTGCATTGTTGATGCCATGGTTTGGATGATCAACAAGGTTATGATCATTGCTCCGCTAGGCGTATTTGGTCTGATGGCAGAAGCAGTAGGGACCTTTGGCTTTGGCGCTTTAATGGTGGTATTCAAACTGTTTGTTGTCTACATCGCTGCAATTCTTATCTTTGGTTTCGTGGCCTACCCTCTTATGGTTCACATCTTCACTAAGACCTCTGCGAAGAAATTCCTGACAGCGATGAAAAAGCCTCAAGCCGTGGCTTTGTCTACCGCTTCATCAATGGCAACTCTGCCGGTCACGATGGATACCTGTGAGCATGAGCTGGGTGTAAGAAACTCGACAGCGTCTTTCGTTCTCCCGCTAGGCGCAACGATCAACATGTCAGGTAACGCCATTTACTACGGTTTGGTCGCGATCTTCTTCGCACAACTGTTCAACATCGATCTTGGTATGGGCGCATACATTGCCATCATTATTACCTCGACACTTGGCGCAGTGGGCCAAGCAGGTGTACCTGGCCCTTCGTTCCTAGTGGTTGCTGTTCTTCTGGCAGCAGGTATCCCTATCGAAGGTCTGCCTCTGCTGTTCGCTCTTGACCGTATCTTCGATATGATTCGTACTGCATTGAACATCACAGGTGACGCCGCTTGTGCTGTGATTGTTGATTCACTGATTGAAGAAGAAGCAAGAGAAGCTGAGCTCCAAAAGCAGCAAGCTTAAGCGCTGATTTCAGGTAATAAAAAGCCCGGCTAGTAACGTAGCCGGGCTTTTTCGTGATGTGTCTATTACAAGAAGTGGAACGTCGCGTTTAGCGAGAAGTTTTTCACATCGTCTTCTTTCATATTGAATACGCTGTAGCTCGCCCCCAGAGAAATCGGGCCCATGACGAAATACTCCGCACCAACACCGTACATTACGTCGATTTCATCCTCTTTAAAACCGCCATCGGCTTTTAGATCGTAAGAATGAAGTCCGCCTTTTGCGTAAACATGCAACGGACCAAAATCAATACTTGGCTTCGCTGCAAAGTAAATAGAAGAACCCGTTAGGTTGGTTTTAATACCTGAATAATCCAAACGGTCATAATCACCGAGGTCTTGATAACCGGCTTCAAGACCGATAAAAGGCAAAATACCTGTACCGACATGTACGTTATATGTCGTTGTTGACTCTCCCCCTAAGTCACCTTGACCTACACTTGCACTGCCGTAGATCCATGAGTCTGCTGATGCTGTTGCTGATGCACCTAATAATGCTAGTGCGAGTAGTGTCTTTTTCATATTAACCTTCTTTGTTTTCGCTTAGCAGAGGCTACCGCGGCAATCCTCTGCCAATTCCAGTCAAAATTTTGTTATGTCTAAATTCTAATGCAATTTATATACCTAGCAATCGTCAATCGCGTTTTTCACGCGTTTGTCCGATACTGGGTATGGTGTGCCTAACTGCTGAGCAAAATAGCTCACGCGCAGCTCCTCAAGCATCCAGCGTACTTCTTTGACGTCATCTGGTACCGCCATTCCTTTCGGGATTTTGTTGAGTAACTCTTTATAGTCATTGGCCACTGATTCAATTTTCAGCATGTGCAGACGATCCTTATTCGGATCGATCGGCAATTTCTCCATACGACGCTCAATCGCTTTCATGTAACGTAATATATCTGGAAGACGCTTCCAGCCACACTCCGTTGCAAATCCTTTGAAGATCAGTCCTTCAATCTGAGCTTTGATATCTGACAAAGCAAAAGCCATGGTGAAATCTATCTTACCCTTTAGCTTTTTATTAATACTGAACGCAGTCGTCAAAATTGTCTCAACTTGTTTTGCAATATCAACAACAGTATCACCGAGCTCAGCACGCACGTGTTCTTTAAGCTGCTCGAACTGCTCAGGCTGCCAAACTAGCCCACCCTTCTCTTCAATAAGCTTATCGACACCACACGCGATACAGTCATCAATCAGGTCGAGTACTTTGCCATAAGGGTTAAAGTAAAGACCCAGCTTAGACTTGTTCGGCAAATTGCTATGTAGATACTTTATTGGAGACGGCACGTTAAGCAAAACCAAACGACGCTGACCCGCTTTCATCGCTGAAACCTGTTCTTGCTCTGTCTCGTAAAGCTTTATTTCGACGCTGTCTTTGCTATCGACAATCGCCGGATACGCTTTCACGTCATAGCCGCCGCGTTTCTGTTGATACACTTTTGGCAACTCACCAAAGCTCCAAGTATGAAGACCTTGTTGCTCGATATCATCATCTGCCACTTTCGACAGGGTTTCCTGCACTTTGTCTTTCAAGCTTTCTTTTAGCTCATGAAGATCGCGGTTTTCTTTGAGCTTTCGATTTCGGTGGTCCACGGCACGAAATGTCACTTTAAGGTGATCTTGAACCTGATCGAGGTTCCAATCGTCACGCAACACTTCCACACCCGTCATCCGACGAAGCTCTTTTTCTAAAGCGTCAAGTAAAGGCGCTTCCATTGGCGTTGCACGAGCTAAAAACGCATCTGCATAGTTAGGCGCAGGTACGAAATTCTTACGAATCGTCTTCGGCAGCGATTTGATCAGGCTAACGACCAGTTCATGACGCAGTCCTGGAATTTGCCAGTCGAAGCCAGCTTGTTCAACCTGATTCAGTATAGGCAAAGGTAAGTGAACCGTCACACCATCATTATCTTCACCCGGCTCAAACTGGTAACTCAGTTTCAGTTTGAGGCCATTTTGGTGCCAGAAGTTAGGGTAATCCAGATCCGTAACGTGGCTCGCGTCACCCTTAAACAGCATCTCTTTTTCAAAGTTCAGTAGTTCGCTGTTCTCTTTGGACGCTTTCTTCCACCAAGTATCAAAATGGCGGCCTGAGACTACTTCTGTCCCAACTCGTTGGTCATAAAAGTCTGCCAACTCGTCATCGTCAACCAAAATATCACGACGACGGGACTTGTGTTCCAGCTCTTCCACTTCTTGGAGAAGCTTACGATTCTGTTTGAAGAAGGCATGCTTGGTATCCCATTCACCTTCAACAAGGGCACTGCGGATAAAGATTTCTCGACTCACCGTCGCGTCAATACTGCCGTAATTCACCAGACGCTTAGGCACAATCGGAATACCATACAGCATCACCTTTTCGTGTGCCATAACGGCAGCACGTTTTTTCGACCAGTGTGGTTCACTGTAACTACGTTTGATGAGATGCTTCGCCAGCGGTTCAACCCATTCAGGTTGGACCTTGGCAATTATACGTCCCCACAACTTAGAAGTTTCCACCAGCTCGGCCGACACAATCCATTTCGGCTGTTTCTTAAACAAGCCTGATGCAGGGAAAATATGGAATCTTGCGTTGCGCGCCCCTTGGTACTCATTTTTCTCTTGGTCTTTCATACCAACATGAGAGAGCAACCCGACCAAAATCGCGCTGTGAGTACCTTGATAACTAGCAGGTTCATCATTGAGCTTGAAATCCATTTCACGCATAGACTGGTGAATCTGGAAATAGACGTCCTGCCACTCACGCACTCGCAAATAGTTTAGGTAATCTTGCTTACATTGTTTGCGGAACTGATTGCCTGTTAATGCCTTTTGCTGCTTCTGAACGTAATCCCATAAATTAACAAACGTCAGGAAATCCGATTCTTCATGGAAGAAGCGCTTGTGTTTATCATCTGACGACTGCTGCTTATCGCTCGGCCTCTCTCTTGGATCTTGAATCGACAGCGCTGAAGCAATAACCATCACTTCTTTCAATGCGCCATATTTTGGCGCTTCAAGAACCATACGAGCTAAACGCGGATCAATCGGTAAGCGGGCCAACTGGCGACCAATCGACGTCAGACGCTTTTTAGGATCTTTCGCATTTTCATTGATCGCTCCCAGCTCTTCCAACAGTCGCACACCGTCTTGAATATTGCGTTTGTCGGGCGCTTCAACGAACGGGAACGCTTGAATGTCGCCCAGTCCTAATGCTGTCATCTGGAGAATAACCGAGGCTAGGTTAGTACGAAGAATTTCTGGGTCCGTAAACTCTGGGCGAGATTCAAAATCCTCTTCCGAATACAAACGAATACAGATACCTTCCTCAACACGACCACAACGACCTTTACGCTGGTTCGCACTCGCCTGAGAAACCGGTTCAATCGGCAGACGTTGTACCTTGGTTCGATAGCTGTAGCGACTGATACGTGCTGTACCTGGGTCGATGACATACTTGATGCCCGGCACTGTCAGAGAGGTTTCAGCAACGTTGGTCGCCAATACGATTCTCCGCCCGGCATGAGGTTGGAAAATTTTGTTCTGCTCGCCCGCTGAGAGGCGTGCATACAAGGGCACAATTTCAGTGCTTTTGAGATTTCGTTTTGCTAGCGCGTCAGCAGTATCGCGAATTTCTCGCTCACCGTTCATGAAGATCAGGATATCGCCCAAGCCTTCATCACACAGTTCATCGACCGCTTCAAAAATACCTTCTAGCTGATCGCGATCGACGTCATCGTCACCACGTAGCGGGCGGTAACGTGTTTCCACCGGATAAGTACGGCCAGACACTTCGATGATAGGCGCGTCGCTAAAGTGTTTCGAGAATCGCTCGGGGTCAATGGTCGCAGAAGTGATGATCACTTTCAGATCGGGGCGACGCGGCAAAAGCTCTTTGAGGTAACCGAGAATGAAATCGATGTTGAGGCTGCGCTCATGCGCTTCATCAATAATGATGGTGTCGTACTGATTTAAGAAGCGATCGTGCTGAATTTCAGCCAGCAAGATACCGTCAGTCATCAGTTTAATTTGGGTATTGTCTGAGATCTGATCGTTAAATCGAACCTTATAACCAACAAATTCACCCAGTTTGGTTTCCATCTCTTCAGCGATACGATTCGCCACCGAACGTGCTGCAAGACGTCTTGGCTGAGTATGACCAATCAAGCCATACTGACCACGTCCGAGTTCAGCACAGATCTTTGGCAGTTGAGTCGTTTTACCTGAGCCAGTCTCACCAGCAACGATAACCACTTGGTTGTTTTCTATCGCCTGTGCAATGTCATCTCTTTTCTGACTAACAGGCAGTATTTCTGGATATTCAATGGTGGGTTTATAACTGGCTCTTTGTTCTACATCCATCATGGACTTGGCAATATCGAGTGCAATCTCATCAAATACCGCATGACGGGACGCTTCTTTCTTGATTTTGCTCGCGCCCGAAATACGCTTGCTCAAACGAAATCGGTCCTTGAGCATACACTGATTCAATGCCTTGCGAAGAGAGGCGGCGTTGTTAGCCTGCGTTTTATCTTCGGCGACGGGATTTTTTTCTGGCTGTGACGAAGTCAAAGCGTTACCTATTCTTTTCACTACATAAAACTGTCACCGATTGTATCACAGTCGCTATGGCAAATGTCTCAATGCAAAATGCAAATTTTTCTTGAGAAAAAGCCCTTGCTAAAATACAAGTGCACTCAAACCATCAACACACGAGTATTAACCCCAACAATGGGGCCAATACCGTGTATTTTATGAACTTTGGAGTAGAAGAAAATGATCAGTTTGCAACAAACTGGCGACTTTACTCAAAAAGCAAACTGCACATAGAGGCTGTTGTAGTTACTGCCCCCTTTAATGCGTCCGTATTGAGAAGCTTGCTCGAAGATCGCGCTGCGGTGATGCAGTGAGTACCCAATCCAAATATTGCCCAAGTCACGGTTATTTATTAAGTCACCGACATTCACATCAAAAGAGAAATCGAGATAGTTGAGCAAATTGCTCGCATTATAGCCTTTCGAGTCCATCTCAGTTTGCTCGATATAGGTGATACTATCAATAAACGACATGCCCTCTGCGAAGCCAAATCGCCACTGAGTTGGCCAGTCGAAAGTATAGTAAGCCTTTATCGCCGCGACATACTCTGTACTGGCAGACTGCACCTCTGAAGACCAGTGATGAACAATACCAGGTGTAAAATAGATATCCAACGGCACACCAAATAACTCATCGGTCAATGGGTGTCCATAAAAGAAAGACGTCATCTGGTTATTGTATGGATCTTTCTGTGTGTTGAGGTTGATGATTTCGCCGATGTTTGACGGTGTCGCCCAGCCGTGCGCTATGCGGAAGTAACGTTTGTTCTTGAGATCAGACTTTGGGGCTTTAGATTGATCGTTGAAGAAACCAAAACCAATATAAAATTCACCTTGATAGCGTTCTTCAACCGTCCTCGAATGGTAAGTATTGCTATCCAAACGCGTTACGCTGGTAGCACCGAGCAGATAGAGATTGGAATAGACGTGATAACGAGCATCGATACCCAGATTCAGGTCCACACCACCACCTATCTTTTCGCCAGTAATGTCTGAGAAGGTGTAATACTGGCTATTAAAGTCTGCCTCTTTATAACGTAGGCGGAGATGAGGCTTCAGTGCCCAATCTCCGTACTCAAGCTCCCCTGAGATACTCAAGTTACTGTGAAAACGAAATTCATCATCAGCCATCAATTCAGCATCGAAATACCAATTCTCATCGAAGAAATAACGTAGCTGACCACCAAAATCGACCGCATCCCCCCATTCGAGTTTTGCTCTGAAGAAGGGATATCTACGAAACGAAGCCGCATCAACGCACTGAGCTGAATAGCTTCATCCTCTGGCTTATAAAGATAAGCTCCGCCCTGCAAGCCGTCGACAAATACATGCTCGTTCTGAAAGAACATCATAGGAACAAAGGTACCAACTGTCTGGTCATTGTTACCCGTGTAAAAAGGGATAGAGGCCATACGATACACAGCCGCAATACCCCAATCCTGTTCACTGATACTGGTTTCTTCTTCGGCTAGCGCAGAAAAACTGATATTACTCGCGGCCAACATCATCAGTGCCAACTGTCTATTTATGTTACTCATTTTTGTCCAAAACTGACTGAACGACGCAAATTCTCACCAATCGATAAAGTTAATAGTTATCTTTAAGCTCAATTCACCGTTAATATAAGAGTATATGTTCGCCTAAATCCAGTAATTGTGAAAGCATCAGATTTAAAGAAACTACTCGACGCGCTACCTGAAGACCAGAACCCTAACATTGTCACGGGTGAAGAATGGCTGCCTGAACGGCTGGTCAACACGCACCTCGATGATGAGATGCTGTTCTTGGAGTTTGATAACGCCCCAGAAGAAACCCAAGGTGAAGACGAAGGTCGAGGCTTTGTTGAGCACGAAATTGCTATGATTCGTCAACGATTCGAACAAATTCTTGACGAAAGCTCCGATACAAAAACCAAAGCAGATGCTATGCTGGCGCTCTTTCTTATGGGCCATGAAATGTCGAGTTCTGAAATTATCGAAATCATGGAAGACCCTGAAGTGCCTAAGGATCCAACAGACAACCAATGAAACTGACGCCTGAACTCCCCCTCCTACTTGCTGGCCCGATATTAAGAAAATCCACCACCAAAGAGCTTGTCTTCTGGCTGGTCACAAGTCGCCCTCTTGAAGGCCAATTTGTCCTTCATCACGAACCGGACCATGGGGTGATATTTCAGGACAACCTCAGCCACTGCCATCAGATTCAGATCGGTGCTCACTGTTTTGTCACCTTGGCACATTTCAAACATAACTTCCCAGCCGACGTTGCACTCAGTTACGAATTTGAAACTCAGCTAGGCCCGCTTAGCCAGCTAAGTCCACATTTGCTGTACAAGGATGAAGAGAAGCTCACGTTTAAGATTTCAACCAAAGCAGATTACGTCCTGCATGGCTCCTGTCGCAATCCACATCACCCAAGCAAAGACGCACTAGTCAGCATGGACACAAAAATAGCGGCTCAATCACTAGATGACCGACCAGACATGTTGGTTATGAGCGGCGATCAGATCTATGCCGATCATGTTGCAGGCCCGATGTTGGACGTTATCCTTCAAACCATCGATATGCTCGGCTTGCCTTCTGAATCGTTCAGTGACGCGCCGATTGAATCCGCACAAGCCTTGTACGCGCATCCAGACTGCTTTTACGGCCGGGATAAAATACTGCCCCACTATGTGGATGACGGCTCCTTGTTAACCAAGTTATTTCCCAAACGGCATGTTCCAATTTTTAGTTCCCGAGAGAGTGAAAACCATCTAATCACCTTCGCTGAGTTTTTCGCCATGTATATTCTGGTGTGGTCACCGACACTTTGGCCGTGCCTCAATCTGACACGTTTGCTCGACAAAGCATTCACTCACAATGGCAAAACACTGTCGCCTAAATGGCAGCAGCAATGGCGTGAAGAAAAGCACATACTGGAAGATTTCATTGAGGGTTTACCTCAGGTTCAGAGGCTGTTTGCTCACGTGCCGACTTACATGATTTTTGATGATCATGATGTCACAGATGACTGGAATCTAACGGTCGGATGGGAAAAAGCGGCGTACAATAACCCGTTCTCTAACCGGATTATTGGTAATGGGTTAATCGCTTACTGGTTATGTCAAGGATGGGGAAATGAGCCAGATAACTTCAATGATGAGTTTTTATCTGTCGCTCTCAAGTATTTAAAAAGCCCCACAGAACAACACCAAGATGACTTCATTCGTTATCTTTACCGTTTTGAAAGGTGGCACTTTACGATTCATACCTCGCCTAAGGTCGTCGTGTTGGACACCCGAACTCGACGGTGGCGCTCAGAATCTCGAATGAACAAACCATCTGGTTTGATGGACTGGGAAGCTCTGATTGAGTTTCAACAAGAACTGATGCATCAAGACAAAGTCATTGTGGTGTCCGCCGCACCGATGTTTGGTGTCAAATTTATCGAAGCGCTGCAAAAAGGCATGACAAATCTCGGTCAACCACTGGTCATAGATGCAGAGAACTGGATGGCCCATCCTGGGAGTGCCAATACGCTACTGAGTATTTTCACGCACACCAAAACACCGACCAACTTTGTCATTTTGTCAGGTGACGTGCATTATTCGTTTGCTTATGACATTAAATTGCGTTTCCGACGCTCCAGCCCCAACATCTATCAGATTACATCGAGCGGGTTCAAGAACCAGTTTCCTGAGCCACTTTTGGCAATATGTGATCATATGGATAGATTGCTTTACTCACCTCGCTCAATACTTAACTTTCTGACCAAACGAAAGCGCCTGAAAATCAAAAAGCGTGATCCCAACACGCAAGGAGTACGCCGTTTGGTCAACACCAGTGCGATTGGCGAGCTGAAACTTGACAACTATGGAAAGCCTTTACGCATATCTATATTGACGGGTGACGGTAGAGAAATTGATTTCCCACCCATAAAGGAAAAGTAATCTTTTTGTAAAAACACTTGTACTCGCTTCATAGAATCACTATCTATAGAAATAGGAACAAATTTTGAGGCGCATCACATGTTGAATTCAATCACTACTCTGTTTAAGCAACTCATCGATGGTCAGGATTTAGGAAACCACGTGGGCAGCGATCCAAATCTCGCCATCGCTTGTTTGCTTTGCGAAGTCGCGGGAGCCGACCATCAAATCCATCAAGCAGAGACCGACGCCAAACTGCTGCTTATGACAAAATTGCTGCTTTTAAGCAACGAAGAAGCCGCAGTGCTACTTGAGCGCGCAGAAGCAAAGAGCAAAGCGTCCGCCTCCCTTTATGAATTCACTTCCCAACTGAGAGAACTTGGTCAAGAAACCCGCTTCGATTTGATCAAAGCCATGTGGGAAGTTGCTCATGCCGACGGCGAGATTGACCCATTGGAAGAAGCCGTCATTCGCAAAACAGCAGAACTATTGTATGTCGATCATAGTGAATTTATTCGCGCCAAATTGCAGATAGTGGAAGGGAATAGCGAGTAATTTTCTTTTCATAGGGTGAATTTATTTTCTCTCCAGTTCTACCTATGAAACGAAAACGGATACGTTGACTGTCACCTTTAGTTTTATCAGCCGAACCTAATAAGCTTTACTCCATAGTATCTAGGACATTGCAGCTCCAACATTATACCGAGCTTAGTCATAAAACTTCGATAATGTACGCTGCTATCAGAAAGGCGCTAAAGTCAAAAAAGAGAGCCTAAGCTCTCTTTTTGCATCCTTATGTATTCAAAGCATCGTCAAGGCTAATTTGGCGAGGTTATACGCGTCAACGTACCCAGAATGCTGCCGCCCTTCCCACTCAATATTTTGCGCTTCCTGAGCGGCTTTGTGGCCAATGCGTTTATCTTTGAGGCGATGTTGGACGCGATACAGAGTGGCTAAGTTGATGAATTCTTTAAACGGCATCTCAATGCCTTTGTCTTGGCACTCTTGCGCCAAAATAAGATCATCCCGACCCCATGATGCATAAATCTTATTCGCACCACCAAAGTTCTTGATCATCGACTTCAATACATCTTCAAGCGGGCGGCCCTGCTTTTCAATTTTGCGTGGTGTAATACCAGTGAGCTGCGAACAAAACAGGGAGACTTCATCCTGCTCGGGTTTGACATAGTACTGAGCACGCTTGACGATCTCGCCTTTCACAAGATCGATTTCTGCCAGCCCGACTTCGATGATTTCACCCGTAGTACCGACACCGTTTTCATTCCAACAGCACATTTCCAGATCGAAACAAACTATACGGTTATGGTTCATTGCTCGCCTATGTTTAGTATTCTAATAAAGCGCCGAATTCTACCTCAGTTGAGGTCAAAACTCGAATGCCACCGAATTGATTGAGCAGATCTTCTGCAATCTTATGTCGAACTGCCCAGTCATTTTGGTCAACTTACCTATAGTGTGACTAAAAATGACTAAAAACAAATCAATCAGGCCTGTTAGCGCCTCTTTTCTGAAGGTCTGTAGACTTGAATGTGATAATATTTGCCCCAATTTAACCCAATAATTACGACAATAGCAGTAAAAGTATGACTGCTATTTCTTCCATCAATTAAGAGAAATCTCATGACGTTCGATTTACAAATGATCCCTCAAACGTTCGATATGCTGCACGCTGGCCTGACGGCTTCAAGCGTCCTTTTACTTCTGATTGCGGTTTCGCGCAAATCTAAAGTCGTCGAGAAAGTGGTTGAGAAACCAGTTGAGAAAATCGTCGAAGTTGAAAAGCCTGTCGAGAAGATCGTTGAAGTAGAGAAAGTGGTCGAAGTTGAAAAAGTGATTGAGAAAGTCGTGGAAGTGGAATCAAAGCTTGCTACAGCTTCTACCGACTCTGCCATGCAGCTACTATCAATCATGCAGCAAGAAGCTCGCCTGATTGACTTCCTGAAAGAAGACCTGACATCCTTCTCAGACGAAGATGTCGGCGCTGCGGCGCGTGTAATTCATACCGGCGGTCAGAAGGTACTGAACGACTACGTGAGCCTTGAGCACATCCGTGATGAGGATGAAGAAACACGCGTTACTATTGAAGAAGGCTTTAACCCGCAAGAGGTTCGCTTAACGGGTAACGTGACAGGCAGTGCGCCATTTAATGGCACCTTGGTCCATAAAGGCTGGAAAGCGAGCGAGATGAACCTTCCAAAACTGGCTGAAAACTATGATGCTTCTGTCATTGCGCCTGCTGAGGTTGAGCTGTAATGGAAAACCTGAACACCATTCAGGCTGAAACGCCAAAGTTTAGCGTTGGTATCGACTTAGGTACCACTCACTGCGTACTGTCCTATGTGGATACATCGAGCGAAGACGCGCGTGTTGAAGTCATGTCGATTTCTCAGCTGACCGCACCGGGCACCGTAGAAACTCGCAACCAGCTAGGCTCGTTCCTGTATCAACCACACGAGCACGAGATGAACCCTTCAGCTCGTGTATTGCCTTGGTCATCTGAGCCTAAAGCCCTAGTGGGTGCAATCGCTCGTAACCTTGGTTCAAAAACGCCGATTCGCCTTGTAGCAAGTGCAAAATCTTGGCTTTGTCACGCTGGTGTCAACCGACGTGAAGCGTTCCTTCCTGCTGGCAGTCCGGAAGAAGTAGAGAAAGTCTCTCCGCTTCGTGCAACGGAGCTGTACCTTGAGCACCTCAAAGAGGCATGGAACCACACTCACCCTAGCGACCCGCTTTCAGAACAAGACGTGACAATTACCGTACCGGCATCTTTTGATCCTGCGGCTCGTGATTTAACCGCTGAAGCGGCACGCAATGTTGGCTTAACTCACCTAACATTGTTAGAAGAACCTCAGGCAGCTCTATACAACTGGATCGACAATAGCGATGACAAATGGCGTGATGAAGTCGAAGTTGGCGACATCGTGCTGGTTGTCGATATCGGTGGTGGTACCACGGACCTTTCTCTAGTTGAAGTCACCGAAGACGAAGGCAACTTGACGCTCAACCGTATCGCGGTAGGTGAACACATCCTACTCGGCGGCGACAACATGGACCTTGCCCTTGCATACCGCTTGAAGATGAAGCTAGCGCAAGAGGGTAAAGAGCTACAACCATGGCAAGTTCAGGCAATGACGCACGCCTGCCGTGACGCTAAAGAAGCACTATTGAACGACAGCGAACTCCAGTCAGTGCCCATCGTGGTGCCAAGTCGCGGCTCAAAACTGCTCGGCGCAACCTTGAAGACGGAACTGACGCAAGAAGAAGTTCAGCAAACACTGGTGGACGGTTTCTTCCCGAAAGTTGCCGTTACTGAGCATCCAGTTCAACGCAATCGCGGTGCTCTGACTCAAATGGGCCTTCCGTATGCACAGGATGCAGGGATTACACGACACATCGCAGCTTTCCTTGCAAAGCAGGCTAATGCCCAAGGTGGTGAAAGCGCTTCAACCGAGTTCAATCCATTTGCTGGAATGCCTGGCATGGGCGGCGCTGAAGCTCCTTCAGCCGACTTTATCAAACCAACGGCCATTTTGTTCAACGGTGGCGTTTTAAAATCAGATCTGCTGGCGAATCGCCTAGAAGAAACCATCAATGAGTGGTTGATAGACGCCGATGCCGAGATGGCTCAACGTCTGACGGGTGTGGATTTGGATCTGGCGGTGGCAAGTGGCGCTTCTTACTATGGCTCTGTACGTCGCGGCCAAGGTGTGCGAATTCGCGGCGGCATTGCATCGAGCTACTATGTCGGCATCGAGAGTGCAATGCCAGCCATTCCGGGAATGGCTCCACCAATGGAAGCCCTATGTGTCGCACCATTTGGTATGGAAGAAGGCTCTGCGGTTGAAGTACCAAGTCAGGAATTTGGTCTTATCATCGGCCAACCAGTAAACTTCCAGTTCTTTGGTTCGACAGTTCGTCGTGACGACGACGCAGGTACACACCTTGATCACTGGGGCCCTGATGAATTGGAAGAGCTACCAGAGATTCAAGTTACTCTACCTGTCTCTGAAGGTCGCCGTGAAGGTGAAGTAGTGCCAGTCACCCTAGCCTCTCGCGTGACAGAGCTTGGTACGCTTTACTTAGAAGCTATTGCCGCAGATAACGGTCAAAAATGGCATGTTGAGTTTGATGTACGCGAAGACGCGAAAAGCGACTCAAACGAAGAAGAATAAATAATAATCAAACGGCATCCAATCGGGTGCCGTTTTTAAATACACGAAGGTTTGTATGGCATCTCCTCGTTTTCTTGTTGGTATTGACCTTGGCACCACAAACACTGTGGTAGCCTACTGTGAAGTCACCGACAACCTTGAACAATCCGAAGTATCCCTGTTTGATATCGACCAATTGATTGGTCCGGGTGAAGTGGTACGTAAGCCACTGCTGCCCTCTTTCCGCTACCACCCGGCCGTTGGTCAAATCTCTCTTTCTGACCTAACACTTCCTTGGGAACACGAACCCGTTTCTGGCGATACTAGTAATGTCATCGTAGGTGAATGGGCGCGTGAATTAGGCGCGAAGGTAGAAGGTCGACAAGTTTCCAGTGCCAAAAGCTGGCTGTCTCACCAAGCGGTGGATCGTAGCTCGGATATCCTTCCTTGGGCTGGTGCGCAAGACGTTGATAAAGTCTCGCCAGTGATTGCCAGCGCAAGTTACCTCAACCACATTCGCCAGGCGTGGAACTATCGTCACCCAAGCAACAAGCTAGAAGAACAAGACGTCGTCGTAACGGTTCCTGCTTCGTTCGATGAGACCGCGCGTAAGCTCACTCTGGAAGCTGCTGAACTGGCGGGCTTGAAGAAGATCGTCTTACTCGAAGAACCACAAGCGGTATGCTACGACTGGTATGCGCGCCACCAGAAAACGGCTGCCAACGAGCTCAAAGAGTTGCCGCTGATTCTGGTCTGCGACGTCGGCGGTGGTACCACCGACTTGAGTTTGATTGAAGCAAAGTATCACAACGATGAATTGGCATTGGATCGAATTGGTGTTGGCGAGCATTTAATGCTTGGTGGTGACAACCTCGACTTGGCATTAGCACATCTCGCGGAAAGCCGCTTTAATCAAAGTAAGAAGCTCACCGCAGCAAGCCTAACTAAACTGATTCAACAAACTCGTAAAGCAAAAGAAGATTTGCTGTCAGTGAGCGCGCCTGACGAAGTAAAAATCACTATGCTGGGCAGCGGGTCTAAGCTACTTGGCGGGACAAAGAGTATTGGCCTCAGCAAACAAGAAGTCCATCAAATTGCTCTGGATGGTTTTTTCCCACTTTCTGACTTCAGTGAAGTGCCAGACAAACGCCGCAGTGCGATGGTCGAGTTTGGATTGCCATATGTTGCAGACCCTGCGGTCAGTAAGCACGTTGCAGAGTTTCTTAATCAGCATCAACAAGTCTCTTATTCTGCACTAGGTCAGGAAGACACATCAACGCCTGCCGTTCCGGTCGGCCTGCTACTCAACGGTGGTGTATTTAATAGCGAGCTGGTTACCGAGCGAGTCACAACCCTACTTGGCAACTGGCGCGGCGCTCCTGTGACCGTGCTCGATAACCCACATCCTGATTGGTCAGTCGCTCTTGGTGCCGTCGCGTTTGGTAAAGCTCGCCGTGGCGCTCAGCTCAAAATTGGCGGCGGAGCTGCACGCTCCTACTTCCTGCATTTACAGGAAAAAAAACAAGATGGGCAAAGCACTTTGCCTTCTGGCGAAAGGCACGGACGAAGGGCATGAGATTCGTTTAAGTGGACGTCGATTCTCCTTAACGCTGGGTGAGCCAGTTCGCTTTAACCTGCTGACGTCTACCCACGACACTCTGACTCACAACACCGAAATTCAAAACGGTGTGATGGTCGAAGTGGACCCAGATATCTTCTCGCCTCTTCCTCCCTATATTTCAACTCTGGAAAGTGAAGGGATTGATCTTCAAGCTAACCAGAAAGAACGAGTTGAGGTGCAACTGGCCTGCCAGCTCACTGAGGTTGGCACGCTAAAAATGGAATGTGTCAGCGTTGAAGATGACAACAAACGCTGGGAACTGGAATTCGAAGTTCGCAATCAGCAAGCGGACGAAACAGAGCAAGAGCTACTGCACCCGCGCCTTTCTGAATCTAAAGAGCTCATCTCCCGCCTCTATAGCGGCAACAAGAAAAGCGCCGACGCAAAAGAAATCAAGACACTCGCAAAAGACTTAGAAAGAAAGTTAGGTAAACGAGACGACTGGGATTTCACGACCTTACGTCACCTGTTCGATGCTTTTGCACAAGGCCGTAAACGCCGTCGCCGCTCAGAAGCTCATGAGAAAAACTGGCTTCGCCTAGCAGGCTTCTCACTGAGACCAGGCTTTGGCGATGCCACCGACTCTTGGCGAATAGAACAAGTGTGGGGCCTCTATCAGCAAGGTATTCAGTTCAAAAACCACCAAGGTTGGACAGACTGGTGGGTATTCTGGCGTCGCATCGCGGGCGGGTTAAGTCAGGAACAACAAGAAACACTATTGGCTGATATTGCCAAATACTTACACCCCGGTGCGATGAAGAATCCTCAGTCAGCCAAAGCAGCGCAAGACATGGGTTACGAGTCTATGGTTCGACTATCTGCATCACTTGAGCACCTTGAAGTGGAAGATAAAGTGCTGTTAGCCAGCTGGTTCTTAAGCAAAGCCATCAACCACAATCAATTTGAACAGGCTCATTGGTGGGCGTTGGGTCGCCTAGCGTCACGAACACCTTTGTACGGTAGCCAGCATAGTGTGATTTCTCGTGAACAAGCGGAACAGTGGCTGCCTAAACTGCTAGAACAAAACTGGCTCAAAGAACCGATGATTGCATTCGCCACCGTGATGATTTGTCGTAAGACAGGTGACCGTTTATTCGATATCTCTGATGATTACCGCGAACAAGTGCTAACTAAGCTAAAACAAAGTAAGGTTCCAGAGTCTTGGGTCTCGCTGGTTGAAGAAGTCAAAGAGCTATCTGAGAGCGAATCGAAGCGCGTCTTTGGTGATGCGCTGCCAAGTGGTCTAACGCTCGTTCACAACTAATGGGTTAGTGCTATTCACCAGCCATTGCGCTAGGCGCGCTAATGAATGGGGAAAAATCACTGAGTTTCAGATTCACACTAAGGAGCCGCAACGGCTCCTTTTGGCTTTTCCAACAACATGATCAGTTTATAAAATTGATGGAATTGACATCACAATTCATCCATTGATCTACTGCTAACTTATACATTAGTTTTTGTTACCGAATGTTCAGTTCTGAAGAATAAACCTTGTTGTGTTGTCTGGCTTGTCTCAGGCTCTTGACCATCTTTGGTATTAGGAGATAAAAATGATAAGGATTGGGTTGATCATCGCTAATGAATTAATGGCCACTACTTACTCAGTAGCGTCACGCATTCATCAAAAGAAGGATGATCACCTGTTGCGATGTCCCAAAGTTGCTTAGCCGCGTAATGGGCAAAATTCGGGTCCGCGGGAAACATCGCCTGCCTTGAGCGTTTCTTACTCAGGTAGAGAACCTTTATCTCTTTCAGCTCTGGCCCGAGAATGTTCCTCGAATTGGCACATATTTCCCCAAGGCCTTCATAGGCGTAGGCGTTAACCTCAGCCATATTGATGGTAGCGAAGGCGTGAATAGGCACAGCGACCGTGATTAGAATTATCTTAATACGCTTGTACATCATTACGCCCTTTAAGCATGATAGGCCGTAAATAAAGCAAACATGTTGACTATCCTCATCTATGTCCAACCAACGAATTAGTCATTTCTCTGTATCATTTGCAAAAACTCAGCTTCCGACTGCATGATTTCCTTATATTCGCCCGTTTCCATCAGTTGCTTTAAACCTGCATTGAACTCTTTCACCAGGATTCTACTGCGTTCATTGTCAAATCGACTGAAGATCACAAACATGTCATCTTCAATCAAAGGTTTGCCATCGAGTTTTTATATAGGGTCTCAGTGCTTCAGGTACGTAGTGCTTAATGAGATACAAACCCCGTTCCACACCGGTTGGATAAGCGTCTAATCGCCCCTTCGCCATTTTCTGAAAATTGGTTTCTTCTGAGTTGTTCACTTCAACGTCGACACCCAACTGCTCCATGATATGGGTAGCCTGATACCCTTGCGTAGCACCGATTTGAAATTTGTTCAGGTCTTTTGCATCGTGCCAAGAAAACGGTATGTCTGAGTGATAAAAGAACTGTACACGTTGACTAAAAAATGGCTCTGAATAGATGAAGTCTTTCACTCTGTCTTCATTTTTCATCCAAGGAAAAGACCCATCAAAGTCACCTCGAATCGCATATTGATAAGAGCGGACCCAAGGATAGTACTCTAGCTCGACAGCATAGCCGCGAATTTCGAACGCTCTTCGCACCAGAGTCTCCGATATTTTCAATTCTGGGTCAGAGAGAGAGCTGGTATAAGGTTCCCAGTCTCCCACGGCAAACCGAACCGTCTTATCATTGGCCAACGATGAAAATACACACAGTGAAAACAGTAATGAGATGAGTCTTATAAGGTTCATAAAAACACAAATATCAATAAATAATATTAATTGTAGTTGCAATCTAAACAATGGATGGTGATACGTGCTTTAGAGCTTGTTAATACCACTTCATAATGCTCTGAAAGCATTGGGTACCGTACCTGACCAGCGCTTAAAGCTTCGCCTGAAATTGGCGCTGTCACTGTATCCAAGCCGAAAAGCAATTTCTTCTATCGTCAAATATGTTCTTAGCAAAAATTCTTTAGAGAGCTCGAAGCGAACTTCATCAACAAGCTCTCGATAACTGGTTTGCTCCTGATTGAGTTGCCTTCTTAAAGTCCTAACCGAGCATCCATGTTGGACGGCAATGTCATCAATAGAAGGAAACATACCAACACTCTGATAGAGAAAGGCTTTGATCTGATTACTTAATCGTGTAGGTGATTGCAATACTGCCATCACAGACTCACAGGAGTTGAGATAGGTATTGAGTAAATCTGAATTGTGGCTAGCTAACTTCCAATCCATAACATTGGCATTAAAAGTCAGCGCGCAGCGTGGTTGTTCAAACAACACACTACAGCAGAAACGCTCTGTGTAGTGAGTGGCGTAATCAGGTTTTGGGTATGGCAGTTCCAGCTTATCTATCATCAAGCGCTGCCCAGTCAGTTCAAAAAATAAAGAGGTAATAGAACTAAAAAAGTACTCTGTACAAAAAGGGAGTAGTTGACCAATCTCCAAATCATTTTCAATCTCAATGGAGGCTGTGTCAGCATCGCGACATACTCTTACAGAAAAAATAGGGCCATTGAGATCCAGATATTTAAACCCTGCCTTAATCGCTTCAAAGACAGTTCGACTACTCAAAACAGCGTAACCAAGGATACCAAAATGGCTCAGCGTCGCTCGCTCACCAAGCAACAATCCCAAACTGATATTGGGAAAGAATCTCTGTACGTATCGAAATATCAAGAACTTGTCTGAATAGCTGATATGACTTTCCTGGCTGCGCCAGTCTATGGACCGTAAACCTGCTTGGTTGAGTAAGCTATCCACATCTAGGCCATATTCTTGCACGACACTAAGCAGCAAAGAGATATCGAATACCCCCAACTGATATCGATGATCAACCGGCAGATATTGTGCGATGATCGCCATGCCTATTCCTCGTTCGACCTAATCTTCAGGATAACGGAGTTCACTCTCTTTAATTGTGATATTAGTTAACTTTATGACCGAAAATGACCTGTTTAATCTCACCCAAACACGCAACACTAATGGAAATGTTATTGAATTGTGAAGTTATCATAATGCTGAGCCAAGCTGCCCCTGAATACCTTATCCAATCGAATGGAAAGCCTTGTTTCGGTCATTTTGATGGCGTACCACAACAATTGGGAATCCAGCGCTTTACATACTGCAATAACATGGATCGCAAAGTCGGTAGACTGAAAAAATACCTTCACTACAAGCAGTTTCAATTTGTCAGCATCATGACACCACGCTACGTGATTGGCCTAGCCATCGCAGATATTCGCTATGTAGGATCTGCATTTTGTTATGTTTACGACGTCCAAACCGACACTCTGGTAGAGCAAAGCTGGTTAAGACCTTTAAACATCGACAAACAAATGTCCCCATCTCCATATCAAGGATCCAGTCACATCGCGGCCAAAAAGCTGGTGTTTGAGATTACTTACCCCAATTGGCAGGTCAAAGCCAACACCGAGCTGTTACAACTCGATGTTTCGCTCCAACCGCCAAGCAGCAGCTTGCCGCTCTCACTTTGCACGCCTACTGGCTATAACGGCTGGACCTACACCAAAAAGCACAACGCGCTGGCCGTTAAGGGAAATATTACGGTAGATGGAAACCAGATTGACACCTCTCTCGCGTTGGGTGGCTATGACTTTTCAGCGGGCTATATGCGACGCGAAACAAGTTGGCGATGGGCAAGCATCAATGGTTTCAGTGACAAGAGCAAGCTTGGCCTCAACTTAGCTGCAGGGGTTAACGAAACGGGCAGTCATGAGAATGCTTTATGGGATAATGAAAAGCGGCACTTACTAGGGGCTGTCCACTTCCATTTTGATCGCCAAGCAACACAAAAGAAATGGCGTATTTTCTCTGATGATGGTCGAGTCGACTTGACTTTTACCCCACTTAACAACAGAAGTGAAAAACTTAACTTGTGGGTTTTGCAGAGCAACTTCCGCCAGTTTATCGGCTACTTTTCTGGCTTTATCAAAGATGAAAACGGCGCACTTCACACAGTAGAACAGCAACTTGGTTTAACCGAAGATCACTTCGCTCGCTGGTAATATTTTCGGAGCTTTGTATGAATTTCAGTATTCTTATCGACAACCCTGAATGGCTTCTGATGCTATTAGCACCTCTTTTTATTGGTTTGATGTTGGCTGAGTACTTCATCGGCCAAAAACGCGGTCACCTTCCACAAAACTCATCCTATTTTCTTCCAGAAGTATTATGTAACTTTGCTCTCGCGGGCCTGCATCAACTAGCGGACCTGTTAACTGGGCTTTTAATCATTCAACTTTACATGTGGTTGTTTGGCTGGCGACTGATGGACGTAGAAATGGGTGCTGCGAGCTTTATTATTCTGCTCATACTGCAAGATTTTTTCTACTACTGGTTTCATCGCGCCAGTCATCGCACTCGCTGGATGTGGGCTGCGCACGTTGCTCATCACAGCTCTGAACGCATGAACTTCAGCACGGCTTTTCGACAAAGCTTAATGTACCCCATTGCGGGGATGTGGCTATTCTGGGTGCCGCTTGTGATCATAGGATTCGAGCCTAAATGGGTCATTTTTGCCGTACTATTAAACTTAGGTTTGCAGTTCTTTGTTCACACTCAGTGGGTTCGAACACTTGGCCCATTGGAATATCTATTTAATACCCCTTCTCATCACAGAGTGCATCATGGGCATAACCCTCAGTACATCGATAAAAACTACGCTGGTGTACTGATTATCTGGGACAAACTGTTCGGTACCTTTGAACCTGAAGTTGAAACCGTACGCTACGGTGTCACTAAACCCATCAACAGCTTCAATCCACTGGTAGTGACATTTAGAGAATGGGGAGACCTCTTTCGCGATTTACGCCAGAAGAAGTTATCTTTTTGGCAAAAACTGCGCATTATATTCTCCCCACCCAATGACTAAAGAATACGTGTTCCTGATAAAACGCGCTTCATTCAACACTGATTAATGGCAGAGTTATTTTTGTTTTAACCTGCGACTAAATTGCCCCGGAGTGATCAAGGCGAAATTTTTGAACTCTCTCGTCATATGCGCTTGATCGGAAAAACCTTGATAGGCGGCCAGTTCGGCTAATGAGAGTTCTGGGTTGTCTCTCAGCTCTTGAATGCTGGCGTGGACTCGACGAAGACGTTGGAAATGCTTTGGGCTCATACCCACCCAATGTTTGAATTTACGTTCTACCTGCCTTTGGTTTTCTCCAAAGCTCTCGCCTATCTTGCCATCCTGCGCAAGATGAATCAGTTTAGCTCTCTCTTCATCCATAGCTATTTGAGATACGGCTTCTGAGCACCAATCCATCAGAAGCGCTATTCGCTTGGTATGACTCTGGTGCTCGGATAGTTGCTTAACCAAAGACTCTGAAGGTTCAAAACAAAACACGTCTTGATGGCTTTCTCTATTTGCTTCAACGAGCTCTTCCAAGAATGAAAACTGCATACCTGGATGAAAACGGACGCCGCAAAGCTGAGCCTCGCAGGAAATCGTGATGTTCTTAGTGACTCTGCTATATGGCTGATACATCACGCTTTCACCATATGTTTTGCCTTCTAAACTCACCTGCCCTTGTAATACAAACATCACCCCAGAGCCTCCATCGCAATAGAGAGGTTTGGAGACAGCTTGCCCACAAGGCACTTTAGCCGACCATATTGCCTGAATATGGTCGGCTAGCAGGCCGTCTGGATTGACTATTTCAAAATCCATTTGTTGAGCAATGCTCCTGTCGTTATTCTGCCGACAGACTGCCTATTTCAGGCTTGAACGTTTTGGCAATGCGATTCCAGCTGTTAATTGCATTTATAGCCAGCGTGAGGATAACCAGTCCCTGCTCACCAAACGTGTTCAGTGTTGCCTGATATGCACTTTCGTCGACATCGCCACCTTTTGTGATACATTCGGACCAATGTAGCGCAACTTTTTCCTCATCGCTATATTCGGGCATATCTCGCCAAGCATTGAGCCCAATGAGACGAGAGTATGACTCTCCTTGTTTCAATGCTTCTTTGCTGTGCATGTCAATACAAAATGCACACTGGTTGATCTGCGACACGCGAAGTTTAACCAGCTCCCAGATGGTGATCGATAGCGTGTCTTGTTGCTCAAACTGATTGCGAAGGTAGGTTTCCTGAGCCATCAAAATCTGGATGCCTTCAGGGGCGGCATTGAAGTAGTTCAATCTCGTTTTCATCTGCGGTTCTCCTTAGTTTCTATTATTAGATTACCTGCAGTAAAAAACCAAAGATTGAAGATTTTCGACATCCCTCCCAACCAATGTTGTCTATGCTTTTAAAATACTCTCTACTACAAGGAAGCAACTATATGCGCAATCTGACACTGATGCTCTTGAGTCTCATGCTACTGGCGTTACCAGTCCGCGGTGATGTCCTCACCCTCACGTCTCTGGAATGGCCTCCCTATGCAGGAAGAAGTCTCGACTCTCAAGGTGCCTCTGTAGCCGTTGTTAAAGCCGCTGTCGAAGCCATGGGACATGAGTTAACTGTTGAGTTTTACCCCTGGGAGCGAGCTGTTCACCTTGCAAAAAATCAAGCCAAATATGCCGGATACTTTCCTGAGTACTATTTTGAGGCATCCGATCTAATCTTTTCAGAGCCGATAGGAACAGGCCCTCTTGGCTTTGTAGAGAACAAAGCGAATCCTGTATCGTGGAGTAACTTGCAGGATTTAAAATCAACCAAAATAGGCGTGGTTCGTGGTTATGTGAATACCGATGAACTCGATAGCATGATTGCCAGTGGCGCACTTCAATCGGAAGCGGTCACCAGTGATAGCCAAAACCTGAAAAAAGTTTCAGGGCAACGCATCCCTCTCGCCGTAATTGACAGTAACGTTCTCAACTATTTACTCGCCAGTGATAAGGCCCTCGCAGGGGCGAAGAACCAACTGCAGATGAACTCTAAACTATTGGAAGAGAAAGAATTGTTCATTGCATTTGCTAACGACGAAACCGGCATGAAATGGAAATCGATTATTGATCAAGGGTTGAAAAAGATTAACGCCAATCAAATTATGGCCGACTATTTCAATCAATAATGCTTGTATGACATAAGCAAATGGGAGCAAGGTTCCCATTTGCTGCGCATACCGAACAGACTCACAGATAACGATGACTGATCGCTGTCCATTGCTTATCACCTATTTTCTCAGTTACTGCATTAACAAACTTTATAGATAAGCTTCCATCAGTTTCAAAGTTCAATTGACTCAACAAGCTGTCTAGACTTGAGCCTGTGCGATTCAAGGCTGCATCCAGTTCATACCAAAACGCAGAGCCTTTAAAGTAAAACATCGGATAGTATTGCCCCGCTCCCTGTTCACTGAAGAGACGGTTTGCTTCAATAAGCCCTGTGCCCGAGAAAGGGAAATTTTGAGCAAAGCCATGCCAGAAATGAATCGGGTCATCCGCAGCATAAGGCGTAGTTTGCAGTGATTTTATCGCGTAGTACTCGGCAAGACTTTCCGCTACCCAAGTCGGCCTGCTGGCTGTATCTAACACATGGACTGACTCATGCGCAGCAATCTTAAGAAGCATCTTTAATGAAACTGGTGTGAGTTTTCCTTGCTCTAACCAGGCATTAATCAAAATCATGTTCTGGCCGGCGGCTCCACTTAAGCTCCCTGACGAACGGTCCTTTTTGAAAAAGGCCATCTGCCAGTCTCGTCGCTGTGTATTCGAGAATACGCTGTTCAAGTAACGTAGTGACGTTTCCAATACCGGTTTCCATTGCTCTACTTGCTTCATCACTTGAGGGGCATCGCTGAAAACGGTCACTTTTTTGTCATTGATGTTTAGTTCTGTACTTTCCATTCCCCAAACAACAAACATGGGAGGCGCTGATAACTCAGGCATCTCCTGGCAATTTTGCTCCGGAGTGCAAACGCGAATATTACGACTCCCTTTGACACGTGGCAGAGAATTCCACTCACTAATGAAATACCAACCCTTATCAACGCTTCGACTATCAATTTGTTGTGAGATATCCATACCGTGATCAGGTGTGTGTTCCATTTTCAAAGACCATTCAATCTGCTGGCATTTCTGAGAATGCAAACCATCTAGAGCCGTGATAGTGCCCGAAGCGGTTTGGCAGGATATTACTGGCTGGTCACTATGGGTTAAGGTGCGTGCAGGTGATACTTTTACTTGCTCTAAGCCACTTGTATCTACATTGACGATGACTTTGTCTGCATCGTCAGGGTCAATCGACAATTGATAGGTGAGAGAGGGATTAGCAAATACGCCGCTAGAGACAAACAAAGTGCCAAAGAGCAAAACATCTTTAAAACTAGACATAAATTTATAGAGTTAGCAAACTTGTTTGGTAGGACATCCGCCACACAAATAAAGTTCGACCAACAAAACGAAAAACTGAATATTTATCATCACTGGCAAATCAGTTAAGCTAACTTCAATTTCATTTTGGGTTGATTGCCTTGTTACAAAATCGTTCATTAGCTATTGTTTTTCTTCTCACTTTTGCACTATTTTTTATGGGTGTAGCGGTCGGCGTACCAGCTGGTGAAAAAGCAACGATAGCGTTGACTCACAGCACAATAACTCTCGACAGCCTCTCTCAGGTTCATCCAATAGAATGCCCAAAGTCCAATCACAGTGAGGGTAAGGCATCGCATCACTGCTGTGCCTCAGTTTGCCTGCTGAAAGTACCTTATATCTCCGGACTGATCTTTGCAGATGCAATCCCTACTTCACTGGCACTTATCAATCAAGATAAGGCCGAAAAAGCAGTGGCTCGTATTCAGGCTCTGTTCCGCCCTCCTATTGCGTAATTCTTAATGTTCACGTTCACTCCGGTTATTTACCGGCAAACAACTGTATTTATTAGGAATTTATTCAATGAAAAAACTATTCGCCCTATTTGCCACCTTGATATTTTCACTCGCCGCTAACGCCGCTAAGTTCGAAGAAGGAACACATTACAAAGTGCTCGAAACGGATAAATCGAAAACGCCGAAAGTCACTGAGTTTTTCTCTTTCTACTGCCCACATTGTTATAACTTTGAACCTGCGATCGGTCGCCTTAAAGCATCGCTTCCAGAAGGCGCAAAGTTCGAGAAAGTGCACGTTGCTTTTATGGGGGGTGGCATGGCGATACCAATGGCCAAATCCTACGCGACCATGGTAGCACTGGATGTCGAAAAGAGCTTGGTACCGGCTATGTTTAAGCAAATTCACGAGCGTCGCAGCGCACCTAAAGATGAAAACGCACTTCGCCAAATTTTTATCGATAATGGCGTTGATGCCAAAAAGTTTGACTCAACGTACAACAGCTTTGTGGTGAACTCGATGCAAAAGCGTTTCGACAAGCAATTTAAGCAAAGTACGCTGACTGGTGTACCAGGCGTGTTAGTAAATGATAAATACATCGTTAACGCCGATAAAATTGGCTCTTTTGAAGAGTACAATGAGCTGGTCAATTACCTGTTGACGCTGTAACAACAAAGGCCAGAGCTGTTGCTCTGGCCTTTTACTATTCTGAGATTACCTGTTTAAAAGCCATCCCCCTTGTTCCGCTGCCTCGACTTGTCGCTGTGGCATTTCATACACTGCCACACTGAACGGGTTGCTTTAGGTTGCCAGCCAAAGGATAAATCGAACGTCTGCGCCCCTTCACTTCCCAACATCGTGAACCCATACTCTTCGGCTGTAACCTCACCACTGAAAAGAATTAACGCAGAAGAATCAACAAAGATTGCCATCCTGATCAAGGCGAGCTAGAGCCTGCATCCAGTCGTTGTCGACGATCTAGCTAATGGTCGACTAATAGACTCTCGAACAAGACGTGCCTGATCCCAAACCTATCCATTTGCTGTATAAGAGCAAACGACTCTCTTTGAAAAATCGGATCTTTGCCGATTGCCTCCTTAATAATTGCCGACAAGGTCAATTGAGATAAGGCATAACAGGCTGATATGATAACGAAAAATAAAAGGACACAGCACATGACAGTTGAAAAATTTGAACATATCTATCAACGAGCAGCAGAGCGCAAAGGGGGTGAAGAGCAGCTGGAAGCCTTGCTTTCTAACCCTCTCAGCAAAGCAGAAATCGCGGCCATTCCCAACGATCGCTGGTTATCTGCATTCAGTATGAAGGTATTTCAAAGTGGTATTTCATGGGCTGTGGTTCGAAAAAAATGGCCTAACTTTGAAGAGGTCTTCTTCGGTTTTAAAATCGAACCCCTATTGATGTTGTCTGATGAGCAATGGGATAACAAAGCCGCGGATAAACGCATTATTCGCCATCACGCTAAAGTAAAATCAATACATGCTAACGCACAAATGATTCATGAAGCATCTCTGGAACATGGCTCTTTCGGTAACATGATCGCCGAATGGCCGGGCGAAACCATTACCGAATTGTGGCGTTTCCTGAAGAAGAAAGGGAGTCGACTGGGAGGCAACACCGGCCCATATAGCCTTCGTCAAATGGGTGTCGACACCTTTATTATGTCTGGAGACGTCGAAGCCTACCTAAGAAACTGCAAAATTATTGAAGGTGGCAGAGACACCAAACGCTCTCTGGATGCTGCCAATAAAGCATTCGCCGAATGGCAACAACAAAGTGGGCGCAGCCTGACTCACATCAGCCAAACCATAGCCTTTAGTTCAGGGGATAATCGCGTATAACCTAAACTAGATTATTCAGAACTTTCTCGCACAGTTGCTTAAGCGTAACCAGTTCTTCGACCTCAAGATCAATTCTGCATCGCATTGCGTTGGGCACTGATTTCGCCGACTCCTTGAGCGCCTGGCCAGCATTGGTCAGGTTAAGTACTCTTACACGCTCGTCCTCTTGGCTTCTGCCTCTGGCAACAAACCCTTTCACTTCGAGCCTTTTCAGCAATGGGGTCAATGTGCCTGAATCAAGATGGAGTCTTGTTCCCAAATCTTTTACGCTGGCTCCATCTTTCTCCCAAAGCAACATCATCACCAAGTATTGAGAGTAAGTAAGATCCAATTGTTCAAGCATAGGTCGGTAAGCACGAATGACCGCATTAGCCGCACTGTAAAGTGGAAAACAGAGCTGATTATCCAGCAATAATTTCTCTTCATCCGTCATCTTTTCGACATTTTGGCACTTACTCATTCGACACCTATCAAATAAAAATATTTAAATTGCGCACAATATAGTTGCATTCCAGATAATTTTCGATCTAATATTGCAAGCAATTAAATTGCACGCAACCTAAATAAAAGGAAGATGACATGACAACTCTATACAAAACTTCAGCTAAAGCGCTTGCAGGTCGTAACGGTCAAGTGAAAACTGACGACGGTTTACTTGATCTAGAACTGGCTTACCCTAAAGAAATGGGCGGCAGTGGCGCAGCGACCAACCCAGAGCAACTATTTGCGGCTGGTTATTCTGCCTGTTTTTCAAATGCCATTTTGCACGTTGCTCGCGAAGCGAAAGTGGCGATCAGTCAAGCACCGGTCACTGCAGAAGTGGGTATTGGCCCAAATGATAATGGCGGATTTGCATTGACAGTTAGCCTAGCTGCAGACATTGATTTACCTCAGGAACAGGCTCTGGAATTGACTCGCGTTGCTCATCAGGTGTGTCCATATTCTAATGCCGTTCGCGGTAATATTGATGTTCAAGTAACCGTGAATGGCGAATCTATCTAACTCTATCCAAACACAAAATGCCGATCTATCGATCGGCATTTTTTACATTCGCAGCGTCCCTGTGGCTAAGCAAACTCTTTACGCAGTTTTTTCGCCGCCGACACCATGTTGGCTAGTGACGCTTCCGTTTCAGCCCAATTTCGTGTTTTCAAACCACAATCTGGATTCACCCATAACCTTTTCGCTGGGATCTTCTCTGCTGCTTTGTTGATCAATCCTTCAATCCACTCCTCACTTGGGATGTTAGGCGAGTGAATATCGTAGACACCCGGGCCAATCTCATTCGGGTAATTGAACTCTTCAAACGCTTTAAGGAGCTCCATGTTTGAGCGTGATGTTTCGATAGTAATCACATCTGCATCCAATGCTGCGACTGAGTCGATGATTTCGTTAAACTCTGAATAACACATGTGCGTATGTATCTGGGTTTCTGGTTTTGCGCTGGCTGCAGAAATTTTGAAGGCATCCACTGCCCACTCTAAATATTCTGCGTGATCACGTTTCTTAAGTGGCAAACCTTCACGAATCGCAGGCTCATCAATCTGGATAATATTGATGCCCGCTTCCTGCAGATCAGACACTTCATCACGCAATGCAAGCGCTAGTTGATTGGTGATCTCCTTGCGACTGATGTCTTCACGTGGAAACGTCCAGCAAAGGATGGTGACAGGCCCAGTTAACATACCTTTCATTTGTTTGGATGTCAGCGATTGTGCATAGGTCGACCACTCAACGGTAATGGGCTGCTCGCGTTCAATGTCTGCAACGACAATCGCAGGCTTTACACAGCGAGACCCGTAACTCTGAACCCAGCCAAACTTTGTGGTTTGAAAACCGGCCAAGTTCTCTGCAAAGTACTCAACCATGTCATTTCGCTCAGCTTCACCATGAACCAGCACGTCGAGATCCAATGCTTCCTGCCGCTTCACGGCGTCTTTGATATGCCCTTTTAGGACTTCTACATATTCAGATTCCGACAATCGACCTGTACGGTAAGCGCTTCTCTGAACTCGTATTTCGTCAGTTTGAGGAAATGAACCAATGGTTGTTGTAGGGAAAAGTGGTAAACCTAGCACAGCACTTTGATACTCTGCGCGTTCCTCATAGGGTGCGCTACGCTCTGCCAGCGATTTGGTGATTTGATTTAATCGCTCCTGCACCTGAGGTTTGTTGACATGTGTTGCGGTTTTTCGAGCCTCAATTGGAGCACTATATACAACACATTCTTGAATGGCTTGCTGGTTGCCGTCCAGTGCTTTGCCTAACAAAGCAACTTCATGCACCTTTTGTTTGGCGAATGCGAACCAGCTGCGAACTTCTTCAGACAGCTCTGGTTCAAAATCTAAATCAACCGGACTATGCAGTAATGAACATGAACTCGCGACCCATAACCTGTCACCTAATTGCTGTTTAACAGGCTGCAAAAGCTCAAGCTGTGTACTGAGATCAGCACGCCAAACGTTGCGTCCATTCACCACGCCTGCCGACAATACCCAATTTTGGGGTAAACGAGAGACTACAGTACTCAATTGCTGAGGTGCGGCCGCTAGGTCAATATGCAAACCGTCAACATCGAGTTCAACAATCTTATCTAATGTGTCATCGATGGAATCAAAATACGTTGTCAGTAACACTTTAATGTCACTGCGAATCACTTGATAGGCGGGTTTGAACGAAGATAACCAAGGTTTTTCGAGTTCTAGTGACAAGACGGGCTCATCTATCTGTACCCACTCAACCCCTTGCTTAGACAGCTTTGATAAGATGTTCTGATAAGCCGTAAGAAGGCGCGGTAACAAGGTAAGGCGATCGAATCCTTCATCCACCTCTTTGCCAAGATAAAGATAGCTGATGGGCCCCAGTAGTACAGGTTTCACGTTATGACCTGCTTTTGTTGCTTCATTCACCTCTTCAAACAGCTGCGGCCAACTGACGTCAAAGCTATCGTCTTCACTGAACTCTGGCACAATGTAGTGGTAATTGGTGTTGAACCATTTGGTCATGTCTGATGCCGCAGAGCCATTACAATCGCAATTCACCTGCGACTGCCCACGCCCCACTTTGAACAAGGTATCCAGATCCGGGAAGCCATCACGATGGCGTTTAGGTACATGGCCCAACAATAAAGTCGTGGTAAGAACATGGTCATACCATGCAAAATCACCGGCAGTAACGAAACTCAGCTCTGCATCAGATTGTGTCTGCCAGTTCTTGTTACGGAGCTCAGCGCCAACGGTTTTAAGCTCATCCTGCTCAATTTCACCACGCCAGTATTTCTCCAACGCAAATTTAAGTTCACGCTTTTCACCAATTCTTGGGTATCCCAAAATATGAGTGGTTGTCATAGCCCTAATCCTTCTGGTTTGTAATCGTAGATACATGTGCTGTTCAGACAATGTAAAAGGCGTCTGGATGGCTAAACTATCTCGCCAACGTCGTGACGGAACAAGTTCTAATTATTCAACCTGTTTATTAGATAATTTCATGCTAATTACGCGCTACATGTGAAATCTCCATATTCAAAGGTATACAAATTTTAGACGTCTAGATGTTTACACACCTATTAAATACAGGTAAGTTAGTTCTATTCATCATTTGTGATTAGGGTTGAAGGGAATTCATGATTGAGCTTAAGCATTTGAAAACATTAGTAACGTTGCGAGATACGGGGTCGTTAACCGCCACCGCAACGACGTTACATCTGACTCAGTCAGCCCTGTCTCATCAAATAAAAGATCTCGAAGCCAGAATTGGCGGCCAGCTTTTTTACGCAAAACACGCCCGGTAAGGTTCACCTCTGAAGGTGAAATCCTTCTTAACTTGGCAGATCAAGTACTTCCGCGATTAGCCCGAGCAGAGAATGAACTTGCCAGCCTGAAAGAAGACGTCAATGGACGCCTGCACATGGCAATTGAATGTCACTCATGCTTCCAATGGTTAATGCCAGCGTTGAGGGAGTACCAAGTAGCTTGGCCAAGCGTGACTCTGGACTTCTCATCGGGATTTGGCTTCGAACCTCTGCCTGCGTTGATGAGTGGCGAGTTGGATTTAGTCATTACCTCGGATATCCAACCTAGGTCAGAAGTCCATTACGAACCCTTGTTTGATTTTGAAATGCGCCTTGTCACCGCGACCAATCACCCATTGGCGGCAAACACATCTGTCGAGCCAAGTGATTTGGGAAACGAAACCATGTTGTCTTATCCGGTACAAAAAAACCGACTGGATGTGGTAAAACATTTTCTCCACCCAGCAGGCATTGAACCAGCAAAATGGAAGCAGGCTGACAACACTCTGATGCTAGTCCAAATGGTCTCAGCAGGCTTGGGAGTCGCCGCATTACCAAATTGGGCCATCAGCGAATTCTCTCGTCAGGGGTTAATAACCAGTATTTCGCTTGGTGATGGTTTATGGCGACGCCTTTTCGCCGCGACTCGCAACTCAGACAAAGATAAACGTTACCTTCAGGCGTTTTTTAATACCGCACGACAGCAATCGAAGAGCCATTTAGAAGGGATAAAAACAGTATGAAAAAGGAGGCATTCAGCCTCCTTTTTACATGTTATCTGTCGTAAGATTTAAACTGATTGGTGAGAGGATCATACTGATAACCGAGGACATCGAGCTTGCCAATCACAATTTCGATATCCATTTCGTACATGGTCACAAGCTCCTCAAAACTGTTACATTCTAGTCTCAGCTTTTCGTTAACGATACCAAGCAAGATGACGCTATCTAATCTTCCAATATTACTTAGATCCATAGCTACACTCCTGTGCTGATCACCTAACAAAAGCGTAGCTTCAAATCCTCAAATTTAAAGTGAGCCGCTTCTAAAGAACGAACAAGCCTTGATTAAACGTTGTAGCTGAAACTAGCGTCAGTAATGCTACTGCTAACTGAACTTTGTGCACTGTTTTCGACACAATGATGTGCCAACACCAGATGAGGACTGAAGTAATCAGAAGCGCAAAACCTATCAGTAAAGGCTGAGTCGCCTGAGTTAACGCGACTTCTTCTAGACCAATAGCTTTTAAAAGAATCGCTAGGCTCATCAACATCGCAGAAATCACGCCCGTTACTGGCAAAATACGATGAAAAGCCTGAAGCCTAGTGCGAGCGACCGTAAGAAGCAAATGAGCAAACAGAGCGCCAAGAAGAATGATCTGAACGAATACGTTTAGACCGGCCGCTAAATCAGGCTGCTCACCAATACCGATGGCGACATAAGCCAATGCCAAACCATTAGCAAGGTACATCACCCACAATGGGCCTTGTACCCGAGTTTTTTTTGGTCTGAACTTGCGAGTAAAAATAAGCAATCGCAAACACCACCATCATGGCTTCGATTCTCAATGAAGCGACAGCCAACCACATAATGGCAAGCACAGGGAGAACTTTATGAATACGACCTCGCTGGCCTGGACAAATATCTCCTTTGACTAAAATAAGCGTCAAAATCAACTGAGCACCTAAAAGCATAGGAGGAAACACTGCTAACAATTGCTGAACCATGATGTGAGATATCACTATTGTTTTTAATGGAAGCGGATAATAGCAGACTTGGTTAGAGAAGTGCCACCAGCGATTTTTACTTAGCCGTTAGCAAAACAGCAGAGAAAATCCTGACTGGTGAGGTTTTACCTGCCACTCAATAGCATTTAGCTCAGCTTTAGCTTTGACATACGATTCAATCGAACCATTGGAATTGGGTTCTCCTAACATCAAGACTCACCTAAAAGCACTATATTGTACGATATCATTTATAAATTTAAGTTAATTTATAGCTATTGATAGTATTATTTTTTACTTGTAGCCCCGAGCAAATGTTGAATAATCCGTTCATGTTCAACAATGCCTTTAAATCGTGATTCATCATCAACCAATATCCAAGGCAATGGCGATCTCATCAACAAGTCTTCCACTTCTGTCAATGATGTATGCCAAGACAGCAATGACTTAGGGGGAAGCATCATACGATGGGCTGATTTATACCACATTCCATGTTCTTTATTGGTTTCATGATCACTTCCCATACTCGGTGTCATATGAAGATTCAGCACAGCTCTATCAATGACACCAACACAATGTTGTGACTCAATGACTGGGACAATATTGATGTTCTCATTGCTAAAATAAATGTGTATCAAGGAAAGGGGCTCGCCTGGGTCAATGTGGGGGACTTGTTCCGTCATCAGTTCAGCAATAGTCCCTGCATTGCCTTTTCCCACCTCACTACTTGTTGGTAGCTGGCAATAGTCCTTGGCAACTCTCAACGCTTCAATTGGCAATGGCTTGGAAAAATAATATCCCTGAATGCAATCCACGCCCAAACTTTGCAACGTTGCATATTCATCCCTTGTTTCAACGCCCTCTGCCACTACCTTGAGTTTTAGTTTCTGAGCTAGTTGAATAATGGTGGTCACAACGTGATATTGCCGACTAGCAAGGCGAATACCCTGGACAAAGCTTCGGTCAATCTTCAACACATCAAAGTAGCTTTTGTTGAGATAGTCAAAGGACGCAAATCCTGTACCAAAATCGTCGACTGCGATAGAAACTCCGGCTTGTCGAATCGCGGCGAGCAACTTTTCCTGATAACTGTCCCCATCAAAATAAGCGCTCTCCGTAAACTCAATCGTCAATTTATCGGGAGCAATGCCACTTTGGTCAATCAACTGAGCACTATGTCGAAGTATCTCGGCAATATCTCGTTTTGAATTGAAAGAGCGATTGACAGACAGACCGACATGCTCCCCAAACAGTTGTTGAAGCTCAGGTAACACAGACATGGCTTTTCGGTTAACAACATCATCCAAGCTGACAATCAGATCGAGGTCTTCAACAACATTGATAAGCTCCTGTGTTGAAGCGTTCGCCGCTTCATTGGCAGGAAAACGACACAAGGCCTCAAATTTATCGATTCGACTCTTTTTAATATCGACAATTGGTTGGAAATAGACCTCTATTGTCTCTGCGGATATACTTTGTTCAACCCAATTCTCTAGCCGTTTTTTGCGCTCCACTTGCTCGTGGATCTCGCGATCATAGAACGCAATTCTCTTGCTTTCTCCTGAATGTAGCTCCAACAATCACTGCAAAGCATGAGACAGAAGTTGTTTAGGCGATTTAGCATCTGAGTGCAGTACTGATACCCCTGTGAGACCGAATTTTAGCGCTTGAGCAACCGTTCCCTGAGCATGTTTGAAACTGTGAAAAAAGGCTTTTATCGTCTTCCTGATGGAACGAACATTCTCATTACCCTGCGAGTTTTCGACCTTCAATGTCACCGCAAAGCGTCCATCACCGATATAGCTGGCATAAGGAACCAAAACATTTTCTGCAATATAGCTTGCGAACTGACGTTTAATCTCTTTCTCATTCGCCAACGGAAACTGCGGTTGCAACGCCAGCATTATCAGCAAACCTTCATCTTGGTTATCCCCATACTCTTGCTCTAACTGCTCTAAAAAGCGCTCAGGGGAGGGTAATTGAGTCAGTAAATCAACGCCGCCCGTTTCTCGGTCGTCAATTCGGTGCAGCTGATCAGATAGGTCTGCGCAAAGCCCCAAAAAGTATGACTCTCCATTTCCCGGTTCAATCTTATGAATAGTGAGTTCTTGAGGGAAAACTGAGTTGTCTGCTTTTTTGGTAAGCATAGGACCACTCCAGTGACCATGCCGTTCAATGCTGTGCCAAAGGTCACGGTAGTAATCTGCGCTAAGTTTTTCTGCGTTCAGAATATTCGTTTTTAAGCCTAGAATATCCTCCAACTGGTGGCCTGTAATTCGCTCAAAATGACGATTGCATGCAAGGATTCGGGTTTCTGAATCCGTCACCAACACGCCATGATGTTTGTTCTCAAAAACAGAGTAAAAAATATCCGCTGCCACCATTCTCGATGGAATAACCAAACAAGGTGTTACCGCTCCTTTTAGCAAAAACTCACTCTCTGCTTCTATGGTGAATTCTACGTAAGTGAACAAGCTATTGGGAGTCAGCAAACAGCAGTGGAATGAATGTGTTTTGTCGGAAGACAAGGCTGATTTAAACATAGTGCGAGCCATCCGACGCTGAGTCGTCGGTAGCAGTTTAAGCAACTCCTTGGCTGAAATGGTGAGCTTTTGACAGCCAAAAAGCTGTTTCATCGCTTCAGGCTCACAGCTAAACTCTTGAGTAACAAGGTCTAACTGCCAAGTGTAGGTCCGGTATTTTCGCTGACGACTGGCAGAGACACACTCTTTTACAGCGATATCGGAATCTATGCCATGCATAAGCACCCACCTCAAGTTTAATATTCATCACCACCCTATAATATTAGTCCCATATGACGGCGTAATCCGTTATATAGCTAACACAACTAAAAACAATCTGATGCATAACTAATAGGACGTCCATTAGGCATAAAAAACCTAGGGATATGTAGAGGTAGATAGTCCGCTCTCAAGCCGCTATAATTCGCGCTCCCTGGAACAGAGAACAAAATATGTACAGCAATATCACCCCTATTCATGAGCACAAAAAATACTGGGCAGAATGCTTTGGTAATGCCCCATTCCTACCGACAAGTCGAAAGGAAATGGATGCCCTAGGATGGGACAGCTGTGACATTATTATCGTCACTGGCGATGCGTACGTCGATCACCCAAGTTTTGGTATGGCGATCATCGGTCGCCTGCTTGAAGCTCAAGGGTTTCGTGTGGGGATCATTGCGCAGCCTGAGTGGCACAATAAAGAGGCTTTCACTCAGTTAGGTCGACCCAATCTGTTCTTCGGCATCACCGCTGGCAACATGGACTCAATGATCAACCGCTATACCGCTGATCGTAAGCTGCGTCATGATGATGCGTACACACCTAACAATGAAGGCGGTAAACGTCCTGATCGGGCCACATTGGTCTATTCACAGCGCTGTCGTGAAGCCTATAAAGGTGTTCCGCTTGTGCTAGGTGGTATCGAAGCTAGCTTACGTCGCTTAGCTCACTACGATTACTGGTCAGATAAAGTTCGTCGCTCTATTTTGTTTGATGCAAAAGCAGATATCCTACTATTTGGTAACGCAGAGCGCGCACTGGTTGAAGTTGCTCACCGACTGGCTGATGGCGAAGAAATTGGTACAATGACTAACATTCGCGGTACCGTTGTCAGCCTGCCAGCAGAGCCAGAAGGCTACAAAATTATTGACTCTTCACGTATTGAAAAACCGCGTAAAGAAGCTTTTATCCCACCAAACCCATATGCAGTAGAAGAGCAGTGTGACACCAAGGCGAAAACTGAAGAGCCTGAAGCGAAACCTATCGCTATTCGCCCTTCTCGTCATGATGCTGCAACAACTGCGGTTCGTATCCCGCATTTTGAAAAGCTGAATAATGACCGAATTCTCTATGCTCATGCCAGCCGTATTATGCACCTTGAGACTAACCCCTATTCTGGGCGCGCATTAATTCAACGTCACGGTGATCGAGAACTTTGGGTTAACCAAGCTCCGATTCCTCTCTCAACGGAAGAGATGGATTACGTTTTCGGCCTGCCTTACGCACGTGTACCACACCCGAAATATGGTAAAGCAAAGATTCCTGCTTACGATATGATCAAAACCTCCGTGAACATTATGCGTGGCTGTTTTGGTGGCTGTTCTTTCTGTTCTATTACTGAGCACGAAGGTCGTATCATCCAAAACCGTTCTCAAGAGTCGATCATTAACGAGCTTGAAGAGATCCGAGACAAAGTACCTGGCTTCACTGGTACCATTTCCGATCTTGGTGGTCCAACTGCAAACATGTACCGACTCGGTTGTAGCGATCCGAAAGCGGAAGCAAACTGTCGCCGTCCATCATGTGTTTTTCCGGGGATCTGTAACAAGCTGAACACCGACCATAAGCACACTATCGATTTGTATCGCGCAGCACGTAAAGTGGAAGGTGTGAAAAAAAGTGATGATAGCTTCTGGCGTTCGTTACGATTTGGCCATCGAATCACCTGAATACGTTAAAGAGTTAGTGACTCACCATGTTGGCGGTTATCTGAAGATTGCACCAGAGCATACAGAAAAAGGTCCACTGAACCTAATGATGAAGCCTGGCATGGGCACTTACGATCGTTTCAAAGAAATGTTTGAAAAGTACAGTGCGGAAGCAGGTAAGAAGCAGTATCTGATCCCTTACTTCATCTCCGCGCACCCGGGCACCGAAGATGAAGACATGCTGAACTTAGCGCTATGGCTCAAGAACAACGACTTCGAGTGTGATCAGGTTCAAAACTTCTACCCATCACCAATGTGTAACGCCACATCGATGTACTACTCGGAAACCAATCCGCTCAAGCGTGTTAAATACAAACAACGTGAAGAAGTGCCAGTAGCGAAAGGAGAGCGCCAGCGCCGCTTGCATAAAGCCCTACTGCGTTACCATGATCCAGCTAATTGGCCTTTGATTCGCGAGGCGCTCATCAGCATGGGCAAAAAACACTTAATTGGTGACAAACAGAGCTGTCTGGTACCAGCAGAAGACAGTGAAGCCCAGACTCCCGCTCAGCGCAGAAAGTCTGGTCGTCATGGCTCAAACCGTTTCGCGACTAAACACACAAAAAGTCAGCCAGGATTTGAAAAGATGAACGGCTCTGGCCAGAAAAAGCCAAGCAATAGCCGCAACTCAGGCAATAGTGGCAAGCCAACCGGTGGGAGAATTGGTAAGCCGGGTGGCCAAGGAAATAACAAGCCACCAGCAGGTGGAAAACCGGCATCAGGTCGTAAACCGAAACGCCGATAACCGATAGGTTCTCAAGTCTTTTGAAATCGCAGCTCAAGCTGCGATTTTTGTTTCTCTGTATAACCTTTAACTCACCCTCTAAAGATAAATCTATTAATTATTTGCGCCTTGGTTCATAGGCTCCATACTTAGTTCATTGAAATCCAACTCCCGATGGAGAGATCGAGATGAATGTTCGTCTGTCCCATGCCCTTTATATGGGCTTCTCTATAATCATCATCACCACTCTGATTTTAGCTTTCATCGTTTGGTCTCTTGTTAACAAATCTGCCACCGTTTCACAGGAAATAGAGTCTGATGACGTACCCGGCGTGTTGGCCTATTTCAACGTACTGGATGCCATTGGGAACCTACAAACTAACGCTCTGGAATATCTAAATGGCGATGCAGGACAACGCAATGCTTTTGAAGCGAATGCTAATGAATTCCAGAAACACTATTCGCAATTGCGCTCTCTAGAATCAGCCAAAGCGTCTGATATAAATAAAATGGATCGCATCATAGGCTTAGCGAATCAATACATAGACCAAGTCAATCAAGACGTTTTCACTAAATACAACCCTGCCGATGAACAACAAGCGATCCAGAAAATAAACCGACTGACTAAAGACGTCGGTGCTCCATTAGAAGAGCTACTCGATAAGTTGGCAGATAAACGTTTTACCGAAGCTTACAAAAGCACCAACCTAAGCCGTTCTCTCAATCAGGATTTGCCCAGTATCCGTTATTATCTTGAGCTTGTTGACGAAGCTGGCGATATGATCGCTACGCTCAATGCCTATATTATGGGTGATCCAACCGCCCGTGAAACATTTAATAACGATGCCGGTGCCTTTGCCGATTATCTAGATAAGCTTCGTCCTTTAGAGCCAGATCCTCAAGCGTCCAGTCAAATCGATGAGGTGGAGCAGTATTACTACGATATTATCCGTATCGCACAAGAAGTGTTTGATGGCTATGATCCTTCAGGAAAACAATCAGCAAACGCATTGGTGGGTCAACTAAAACAATCCATTATTTTGCCGCTTGAAACCTTGCTAAATACATCCGCCACCGAAGAAACCAGCGACTCGATTGCAGCGCTAGCAGAATTGAATGACAACATGTCGACCATCATCCTATGGCTAACCGTAAACGTCATAGTGGTGTTGGTGGTCAGCGTTGTCGTAGCTTGGGGCCTATCGAACATGATCCGTCAAAGACTGGAAGTGATTGCTGCAAAAGCAAAATCCATCGCCGATGGTGATCTATCAGAGCCGCCAATCAACGAAACCAATAAAGACGAATTGGGCGAACTTGCGCGAGCCATTGACGCTATGCAGCAATCGCTTAGAAGTGTGTTATCTAACATCACGAGTGTTGCCTCCGAAGTTGCCAGTAACACACAAATGGTCGAGGACACGAGTAAACTTGTCGCTTCTGGTATTGAAGAACAAGCAGACAAAGCCACACTGATCGCTAGCGCCGTTGAAGAGATGACTGTCACTGTCAATCGGGTCGCTGATCAAAGTACTGACGCGGCTGAAAGTTCGCGTCAAGCTGGCGAAGAAGCGACCAACGGTGGTAGGTTGATGCAAGAGACCGTAACTGGCATGAATAGGATCGCCGAAGTTGTTAACGAAACGGCGGAAACGGTCGACAGTTTAGGTAAACGCGGAGAAGAGATCGGTAACGTAATCAAAGTCATCAATGACATCGCCGAACAAACCAACTTGCTCGCGCTCAATGCAGCCATTGAAGCGGCACGAGCTGGTGAACTTGGTCGAGGATTTGCCGTCGTTGCTGATGAGGTTCGAAGTTTAGCGGAGAGAACCTCAAAAGCGACAGAAGAAGTTGGCGGTTTGATCAGCTCAATTCAAAATGAAACTCGTCAAGCTGTTGAGCGCATGAGTGAAGGAACTCACTTGGTCGCAGAAGGCGTGACCCAGTCTAATTCTGCCGGTGATGCCCTGACGCAAATTGTGTCACGTGCTCAAGACGTCAACAAGATGATCGATATGATCGCGACAGCAGGTAACGAACAAGCCACTGCTGCACAGGAAATGTCACGTGATATCAATACGATAAGCCAAATTGCCGACAACTCAGTACGTACCACTCAAGATGGCGCTCAGGCAGTTAGCCAACTTTATCGAAAAGTAGAAGAGTTGGAGCAAGTTGTCGCACGGTTCAGGCTTTAGAAAATATAAAAGCTTAGCCTCACTGGCTAAGCCTTTTACTTTCTATCTCCGGATTACGCGTTTGACGCTTCAAATTCCTTCATAAATTCAACCAGAGCTTTTACACCTTCTACAGGCATTGCATTGTAAATGGAAGCACGCATACCACCAACAGCGCGATGGCCTTTCAACGACACCAGCCCTTGTTGCTCTGCCTGCTCGATGAACAACGCATCTAACTCTGGCTTAGCCAACTGAAAAGGTACGTTCATACGTGAACGGTTCTGTTGATGTACATTGTTCTCATAAAAATCAGAGCTATCGATGTAGTCGTAAAGCATCGCTGCTTTCTCGCGATTAACCTGCTCGATAGAGGCAACCCCGCCTTGATCTTTCAACCACTTGAACACCAAGCCTGACAAGTACCATGCGAAAGTCGGGGGCGTGTTGAACATAGAGTCTTTTTCTGCCAAAGTTTTGTAATTTATAAAACTTGGTAGAAGCTCATGTGCAAGATCGAGCAAGTCATCACGGACGATGGCGATACAAATCCCAGCTGGACCAATGTTCTTTTGCGCACCGGCGTAAATAACGCCATATTGAGAAACGTCTATCTCTCGTGAAAGGATGTTGGAAGACATATCTGCGACGATGGGTTTGTCAGTCTTTGGCAAGTCGGAGATTTCAACACCATCGATGGTTTCGTTTGGGCAAAAATGTACATAAGCCGCTTGAGGGTCAATCTTCCAATCCGACGTGTCTGCGACCGCTAATTGGCCATCTTTTGTGATTTTTGCACTGAAAACATCTACTTCGCAATATTTTCGGGCTTCTTTGATTGCGCTCTCAGCCCAATAGCCTGCGTCGATATATGTTGCTTTTGTCGCTTGGCCTAACAGGTTCAGAGGAACAGCCGCAAATTGAGCACGTGCCCCACCCTGACAAAACAAAACCTTATAGTTATCTGGAATATTGAGCAACTCACGAAGATCTTGTTCAGCCTCTTCCGCTACCTTGATGAATTCTTTGCTTCTATGGCTAATTTCCATCACGGATGTACCTAGCCCATTCCACTCAATGAATTCAGCCTGTGCTTTTTCCATTACAGCTCTAGGCAGACCTGCAGGCCCTGCACTAAAGTTATAAACATTGTCCATTTCGAGTTTCCTTGCTCACACTTCAATAGAGATTGACAGGATTAATAACACGTTTTCGTACGTATAAAAAGCAACAAAAGAGGTCTTAAGACCTCTTTTTCATGTCAGTGTTAGAAAAACTCACTTATGGTTGCATCATTGCAGGAAGCAAGATTGCCATCAAGGGAATCTTCTGACCATTTTCAAAGACCAGATTGCCATCTTTTAATTCGGCACGAATTTGATAGCCTTTGTCATCTTGGCTAATAAACTCCATCGCCATTGCTTCATCGATACCTTGTTTGATAAACGGGTACTGTTCAACTAAGCCGTTAGAAAAAAAGGTGTCAAGGTTACCCGTCAATGCAGGTAGAATCATAGCTGGATTTTGTGTGACGTTGCTGGTTCCTTCTGGCACGGTAATTTTCCATGTACTCTCAAATTGACCATTCTCATCCAAAGTGACCGCCATCTTGTTCATTGAAAGATAGAAACCTTTCGAAAACAATGTCTCAACATCAGGAATCGCAGCTTGGACGTCAGCCGCCGTCAGAACTGGGTTGTTCTGATACATATTCACCAACTGTTCAAAAGAGTGACTGTCTAAATCACCAAATTCTAGATCCACAATGAGATTGTCTGCTTCACCTTCCGGCATAAGTAGTTTACTCGCACTCACAACATGCTGACTATTCACACGTTTTGAAGCATCATCAAGAGAAGAAGAAAATTTGTACTGTCCGCTTTTCATTGTAAAAAGTGGGGTTTGACCTGAATCGAATACTGACATATCTGCAATATTGATTTCCTGCTCCCCCAGCCAGAAGCTGTTTTGCTTCCTTCCCTGACCTGAGCCAGTCATATTGGAAAGCAGCATCTTCTCGCCAGTATTAAAATCAATCTCAACTGAGGGAATATTAAGGTCATAGCTTACTTCACCAAGCACAGTAACGTGGCCTTTCAATGTAGAAGGCGTAACAGACACCATTGCGCCGCCATCACCTTCCATCGATTGATGCCAATTATCCATCGCTAGTGTGTAGTCAGTATTTCCGTTTAACTGAGTTATCGTTGTTAATGTTAGAGGGAAAGTTTCGACATTGTCTAAGGTCGACGTCGCTTTCAGACTAATCAATCCATGACTGACATGACTGTTGACCAAAAATTCAGCAGGCAGACCGTCAATTTCAAGTTGGCTAGCAAGTTCGGGGTCCGCAACGGTGTATCGAGTTTGCACCTCAGATGAAAGGTAACCACGTTCGTAGGAAACGATTTCAGCTTTCAAAGAGCCACTATTAAGATGGGCAATACCATCACTAATAACGTGATGCCCAATTTGGCCAACAGCCAACGGCCAACAAAAAGCCAGAGAGATGGCGCCACCAATAGCGCCGTATTTTTTCAACTGATGCATGTATTTATCTTCACTTAGGTATTTATTGCAGTTTACACCAAAAAACATTGAGTTAAATCAGACTATTGGCTTTATTAACAAATCATAGGGGAATCTAAAACCTGTGTCTCAGTCAATCTGACAATTCCTTGTTAGAGTGAAATCAGATCAGTGGGTTAAGAAAGAGGCAAACGGAAATCGTGAATCATTACGCCTTACTTTGTTTAGACAACAATCCTATCAGCATAGAGCAACTACGACGAGAGCTCGGTCAATTTTCTGCTAGGTTCGATGTTCATACCGCTGACACACTTCAAGATGCTCATGCGGTGCTTGATTATTGCCAAGAGAGCCAACAACCCGTGGCACTCGTTCTCGCTAGCCATCATGAAAACTTTAACGGCGCCGATTTCTTGGTTCAGCTCGATAAAAACCCTCACACAAAAAGCGCTCGTAAAATCTTACTCAGTTGCGGACAAGACATCCAAGCAATCCTGTCCGCTGTCAATGAAGGGCGGCTCGATCATTGTTTGACCAAACCACTGCAAGATAACTTGGTGTATACCACTGTTAAAAAAGAACTGACGACATTCGTTCTAGAAAACGACAAAGACAATCTGCTCGCCTACAGTGAGACCCTCGACCAGCAGCGCTTGCTTCGATCACATATTGAACTACAGATGCGCAGCTATCGAGAAGGTTTCATCACAGACCAACACACCTTGTCAGACCAAGATTTGGCAGAACAAGTTATCTCTGCTCTTTATGAGTTTTTTTTAGATACTGATGATACTTGTGCATGTAGGACATACTCGTCACAACACTTGCTCACCGAAGAAGGCGAAGAAAATCGATTCCTTTGGTTCATCACTCAAGGCGAAGTCGCTCTGTATAAGAAAGATGACCAGGGTGTACAACGGGAAGTCGTTCGTCATACAAAAGGTAATCTAGTTGGCGGGATGTCATTTGTGACAGGCGAGCCCTCTTTTTCTACTGCCATCACGTTGAAAAAGACCGAAGTTATTAAACTCGATAGAGATGTGTTCGCAAAAGTCATGCATTCAAATACGGCATTGCTGCCACTCTTTACCAACCTTCTTTTGCGACATTTTAATCGCCGCTTGCAACGTAGTATCAATACAAAGCTTGAACTGCAGAAAACCCTTGAGTCACTTAAATCCGCGCATCAGCAATTGCTCGAAAGGGAAAAGATGGCCATGCTAGGCCAACTAGTGGCGGGGGTTGCCCATGAGCTCAATAACCCGATAGCGGCTATTTTGCGCGGTACGGAGACCATGACGACTACCATTAAAACGCTAGTCGACGACAATAAGTACCAACCGTTGACTGAGTTAGGAGCCAAGATTTTCTCAGATTCGCTCACATCGAAGCCAAGGTCGACTTCAGAAGAACGTCAATTGGCAAGAAGCATTGAATCTCAGGTTGGAGACCGGCGTATTGCTAAAAAACTCGTGAAGCTTGGGTTAGAAGAGAACCAAAGATGGCTAACCCATCTTAGTCACACCCCGACAAAAGCGCTTGAAGAGCTGGCGGCTCTCGAAAAATATTACTTAGCAGGCGCTACGTTACGATCTATCAATGTTTGTGCCCTGCGTATTGCTGATATGGTCAAAAGTCTAAAAGGTTACGCACGCCCCGACGATGAAACCTTTCGTTTATCCGATATCCATGAAGGTATCGAAGATACTCTCGTGATCTTCGAGAACAAATTAAAGATGCATAGGGTAGAAAAAGAGTATTGTGAAATACCACCAATACTCTGTATGCCTACAGCCCTCCAGCAAGTCTGGACTAACCTGATTTCCAACGCTATTGATGCACTACCAGACAAGGGGAAGCTACAAATCCGCTCGGAAACTCGATGCTTGCACGGAAAAAAATGGTTGGTGGTCTCATTTCAAGACAATGGGATAGGCATACCAAAACACCTACAGCGTCAAATTTTTACCCTCAATTTTACCACCAAAAAGGAAGGGAACTTCGGATTAGGTATCGGTTTATCGATTAGCGAGCAAATAGTGCACCACCACGGAGGCCGAATTGACGTTCAGTCTCAAGCAGGAAAGTATACGCGGATGTCCGTTTGGTTACCCTTTAAAACGCAGCAATCATCATGAGGAAAAAACATGACTAAATATCTAATCTTATGTGTCGATGATGAGCGAGAAGTACTAGATAGCGTTATTCAAGACCTTCACTGCTTTGAAGAGCACTTCATACTCGAAGCCGCAGAATCGGTTAGCGAAGCAAAATCAATTATCGAAGAAATAGAGCAAGAAGGCGGACAGCTCGCACTCATTCTTTGTGACCACGTCATGCCAGAACAAACCGGTATCAGCTTTTTGATCGAGCTGAACGATAGCCCTTCAACTCAACCAGCTCGAAAGGTGTTATTAACTGGCCAAGCTGGATTGGAAGATACGGTAGAAGCTGTGAATCACTCTAGCCTCCACTTTTACATAGCCAAACCTTGGCAAGGAGAGAGCTTACGTGATGTCATCAAAAAGCAGCTTACCCTGTACATGGTAGAGAACAACGCTGATTTAATGCCTTGGGCCGCCATTCTCGATACAGAAAAAATCTTAGATGCTGTCGCAAAAAACCGAGTCAATTTTGGAGAATAGATCACTAAATCATGTGTATTTTGGCATATTGATTGCTTAAATATGTAAATAGCGACAAAACAATGGCATTTTTGGTAGTGTAGGACGACGGCAATGCATTATGATATCCCAATATGGCAGCGCTCCGTCGCACCTAACCAAGGAAATTAACAACAATAGGTTTTTCTTTCGTATGCGTAAAACAATCTTAGCTGCAGCACTAGTGCTAGCATCTGGTCAAACTTTTGCAGAGACCGACCCAAACAGCCCAACCGTAATGAGTAACTTCAGCTACGATTACTTAGAAGCTCGTATTGGTGCAAGTCCTGTAACCTTTGGCGCAGCTGTAAGCAAATCTATCCACCCTAACGCTCACGTTATTGGTCGAGTTGACTCAGAGTTCGAAGGTGACTACGACACAGCAGCTGGTTTTGGCTTCCATGCCCCAATTAACAACTGGGCTGACTTCACAGGTGAAATGTTGTTCCGCCTAGTTGATTTTGGTGGTAAAGATGGCAAAGGAACCGATACAGGTATGGAACTCAACCTTGGTGTACGTCAATGGTTAGGTCCACAGCTCGAAGTAGGTGGTAAAGCCGGTTATGTCTCTATTGAAGACAATGATGATTGGATTGGTTCAGCGTATGTTCGTTTCCATTCAACTGAGCTCTTTTCTATTGGTGGTGAAGCACGCATCAATGACTTCTATGGTGATCAGTTAATGTTCACTACTCGCTTTAAGTTCTAACAAAGCACCAGATACTAAAAAGCCGAGGGGCAACCTCGGCTTTTTTAATTTAAGCTATAATCTTTAGCCTTACATACAGCTCGCCAACAATTGGCGCTTACGCGGCTCTTGAATTAACTTCCAATGTACACCATCAATAGCACCCGCAAATTTCCACAGCAGCTTGATGTCAACGTCATTGCCATAAGTGGCTTTAACCCTTGAAAAGACTTTCGGAGCACCCAGCTTTAGAAAGGTATCAACATCATCGACACCCGCTTTCTTTACCATACGCTCTAAAGTCAATTGCATGTTGGGTAGATCACGTAAACGACGACTTGATGATGATTTCTTGTGGTATCGTTGAGAAACCGAAAACTTAATAGAATGCTCTACAATCTCATCCAATAACTCACCTTGTTGACCAACTAGCCGAGTAATATCGTAGTAATTGACTGTTGCTGTTGTCTGTTTCTTCACATGACGGTACTTAATACAACCCAGTGTCGCCAATTTGTCGTCTAAATGCTCTCCACCTCGAATAAACACTTTATCAGCACTCATGAGCGCGAACATAGCTTCTTGCTTGAAGAGACCTGTCCCGCCAAACATTGAACGTCTTTGGAAACTGCCAAACTTGTTGACATAATTAATAAATTGTTGCTCTGTCATATCCATTGATCCTTCTAATCTAGAAAACCCCGATTATTTTCGATCACCAGATAGCAGCAGCTATAAGCGAAAAAATGTCAATCAGCCGGAAAAACTACGGTTTATATTTTTATCAGCATACCGACTGCAATGACTAATAAATGATAGTTAACGCAAAAAAATAAGTCTATGCACAGCTCACACCAACAAAACTAAATTCATAGATATTCGGGACTAACATCACACATGCAAAAATTCCATACTTAACTAGCCAAAATACACCGAGTAAGAACTCGCATTTAACTTATCAATAATTTGCATAGCAATAGTAAGGGAAGTTAAACTGTCAGCAGTAGAATCTATAGCAGATCATGCATGAACCATCTATCCTTTTATTGGCTTCCAGAAAACAACGAACTTTTAGTTAAAGGCATCGAGTCTGAGTTCTCAACGTTAGTTGAATACGCCATTAACTCGGGCAAAATTACTCTGCCACCGATTTCCGATGTCGTTTTGAAAATCCAAAAATTATGTACCCAAGACTCAACCACAGTGTTAGATGTTGCGGATAGTCTTCTTGAAGACCCAGGCCTTGCTGCTATCGTCATTCGTGTGGCGAACTCTGTGATCTTCAATCGTCGTAACATCACCTGTACTGACCTAGTCACTGCGGTTTCTCGCCTAGGCATTCTCCGAGTCAGAGATATAGTGACCGCTCAGGCAATTGAGCAACTTAAGCACTCTGTCAACTTAAGCCGTAGCTGTAATGAAGTGCTGATAAACAGTGCTTACAATTCGCGAGAACTGGCTGCCACTATGGTTATGGTCGTGAAAGGCTTCAAAGATGCAAACGACCCAAGATACAGTAATCTCGAAACCGACAAAGCCCTATTGACAGGCCTACTGGCCGACATCGGCCTGTTTTGTATCGTGAACGAATACTACATGTATCTTGAGCAAGGAAATTATCTCGATGAGGATATTGCTTTCCAAATTTTCAACAACCAATGCTCCAATGCGAGCCGACTCGTCCTTGAACATTGGGGGTTTGATAGCGACTTTCTTGAAGTAGCAACCAATCAAGCCACTCAAAGACAGAGTGTTGATGTCAGCTATCTCGACATCGCTAGAATCGCCAATCATATTCTGATGTTCCGTAGACAAGATGACAAAATCGACGAGCACACCGTTGAATTTGACCTAACTGGCGCCGATATACTGTACAAACTCAGTAATTTAAGTGATATTGAGTTCAATACACAGATCAGTGACTTAATTAGCGCAAGCGGACTGTAGCGCTATACGTACCAGAACACAGGAAGCAACATGTTTTCAGGGATGATATTCATCTTTGCCCCGCTCGTTGTCGGGTATATGATATCGATTTCCAAGCCATCGGTTCTATCCAAAATTAACGCCACGACTTCTAACCTTATCTATGTCATTCTGGCATTAATGGGGCTGAGCCTCGCTGCACTCGATAATCTGGGCCAAAACCTACAACTTATCCTTCAATATGTCGCCATTTTCTTTGTTTGTATCAGTTTGAGTAACTTAGCAGCGCTCCCATTTGTCGACAAACTTCTGCCTATTGAAACAGACGCAAAGCAAACCAAGCTGCCTTTATCTAGTATGGCCTTGGAATCTGCCAAGCTGATCATGGTTGTTGGCGGCGGGTTAATAGCGGGCTTGATGCTTCCTATTGATTTAAGTTGGGTAGACACAGCCAGTGAGTGGATTCTGTTTGTGTTGCTATTTTTCATTGGAATTCAGCTACGCAACAGTGGCCTCACGCTTCGCCAAATACTGCTGAACAAGCATGGCATGATCATCGCCCTATTGATTCTTGCTACATCGATGCTCGGCGGCGCTATTGCAGCCATGATTTTAGACATCGATCTTTACCGTGGCTTGGCAATGGCATCGGGATTTGGCTGGTATTCTTTAGCGGGAATTCTGATGGGTGATGCTTTTGGCCCTGTCTATGGTGGAGCCTCATTTATGATTGAACTACTCCGTGAACTGGTTGCCTTAGTATTGATCCCACTCGCTATCCGCACTAAGCCCTGTACTGCGATTGGCTATGCTGGTGCAACGGCGATGGACTTTACGTTACCCGTGATACAAACCACTGGCGGGGTACGTTGCGTACCAATTGCGATAGTGAGTGGATTTATATTAAGCCTTTTAGTGCCCGTATTGATGCTTTTCTTTGTCTCTCTTGTAGGCTAGATCGCATGATTTTATCTTCAGATTCACTATATTAGGGCTCAACCACATATTATAATTTAGCTCTTGCTAATTTAATGAGGTTATAATAACTATTCTTCAAAAGGAAACATTATGACACGTCTACTGTTTGCATTGCTGCTGGGAGCGACCTCGACAATGGTTGCTGCCGCTGATAATGCATGTTTGTCCAAGAAATACGACGCCTATGTTGATGCTTCACTACACTGGTACGAAGATCTCGCAAAGCTTACTTCTGAGCAATACCCTGATCTTAAAGAAGTTAGCGAGTGGTTTCTGAAAGGTCGAAAAAACCATTTTGAGTTGAATCGCGCTGCGGTCCACTATTACCTTGAAAACGACCCATCTAAAATCGCAACCAGTCAACCTGTAGAGGCTTGGCTACAGCTAGAGCAAAGAGACATCAAAACCTTGTCTTCACGCAGCGATGAATTGGGCAGATTAGCCCAAGTTACTTTCAGTGATCGTCAATCTAAACCTCATGACAAGAACTACGACCTTCGCTCCGCATTTGCCGATCTATTGAGTCATCCAACTAAAATAGATGGCGCACTCAAGCGCTACAATGCAGCGATTAAAGATCTAGAAACCATTTCATGTGATACATAGTGCACATTACCGCTGGACCTTTGGCTCAGCGGTAATGCCCCAATCACAGTATCTAAGTTCAAACAATTAAGACGGGACTTTGCGCCCGTTTTCGTTTAGATTGTCCCGCTGCAACAAAAAAGATAAGAGCAACGTAGCTGTATGGTATCGGAACACAAGACGGCTGACGTGAGTTTCGAGAGTTTACTCCGAATCTTCACAGTCCCAGAAGGGCCAGACTCAACATTAACCAAAATTGAAGACAAGCTATCGCGAAACCTGAATCAGTTTTTGCGAGAACACATTGTCGCGGAAGAAAAACCACTTAGGGAAATCGAGAAAGATTTCTCTAACGCAACGCTTCCTGAGCAGCCAGAGTTCGTATCCGAACATACCCAGCACTTGCTTGACACTCTAGTTTCCCAATCGGTGCATACCTCAGCACCAAGTTTTATTGGGCATATGACATCAGCATTGCCCTACTTCTTGATGCCGCTCTCAAAGATCATGATCGCGCTCAACCAAAACTTGGTGAAAATCGAGACATCTAAAGCCTTTACTCCTCTTGAACGCCAAGTTCTCGGCATGCTTCATCGTTTAGTTTATGGTCGAAAGGATGAGTTTTACTCTCAATGGATGCACAGCGCAAATCATTCACTTGGGGCTTTTTGCTCCGGGGGAACCATCGCTAACATCACCGCTCTATGGGTGGCAAGAAACAATGCTCTGAGAGCTCAAGGCAACTTTAAAGGTGTGGAGAAAGAAGGCCTGTTCAAAGCGATGAAACATTACCGCTACGAAGGTTTAGCGGTTTTGGTATCGGAACGCGGTCATTATTCTTTAAAAAAAGCGGCTGACGTACTTGGCATTGGTCAGGAAGGTCTAGTCGCCATCAAAACAGATGCCAACAACCGTATTTGCCCTGACGCGCTGCAGGAAAAAATATCTCAGCTAAAACAACAAAACATCAAGCCTTTTGCAGTGGTTGGTGTTGCAGGTACGACGGAAACGGGCTCGATCGACCCAATCGCAGATATTGCTGCTATTTGCCAGCGTGAAAGCTGTCATTTCCACATTGATGCTGCTTGGGGCGGTGCGACGCTTATGTCTAACAATTATCGCCACCTGTTGGATGGCGTAGAGCTTGCCGATTCCATCACCATTGATGCTCACAAGCAGCTCTACATTCCTATGGGTGCAGGTATGGTGCTGTTCAAGGATCCAGAGGCAATGAAATCCATAGAACACCATGCGCAATATATTTTGCGTAAGGGATCTAAGGATCTTGGCAGCCATACACTTGAAGGTTCTCGATCTGGGATGGCGATGTTGGTTTATGCCGCGATGCACATTATCAGCCGACCGGGTTACGAATTGCTGATTGATCAAAGTATCGAGAAAGCGAGGTACTTTGCCAATCTCATTAAGCAACAGGATGATTTCGAATTGGTTTCTGAGCCAGAGCTATGTCTGCTCACCTATCGTTATATTCCTGCAGATATTCGCAATGCTCTAGAAAAAGCAAATCTTGAGCAAAAGTCTGAACTTAATGACTTGCTGAATGAGTTGACTCAGTTCATCCAGAAACGACAGCGGGAAACAGGTAAATCCTTTGTTTCTCGAACTCGATTAAACCCTGACCACTGGGGCAGATTGAATACGATAGTTTTCCGAGTTGTGCTGGCTAATCCTCTGACAGGGGTAGACATTTTGAGTATGGTTCTGGATGAGCAAAGAGAAATTGCTCAACAAGCCCCGAACCTGATGGCCAAAATCAAATCAAAAGCTCAACAAATCAAAGAAATCTGAAAATTTCTTTCGTAAAAGCTGTAATTTGGCGAACATTGATAGCCTAAACTCTCGGGAACCTTTGCATATTTCCATCATTTATGTAGTTTTGGTAAAGGTTAGTTTGAGGCTTGTCATATTCTCACCAATTGAACTGTATAAAAATTACTGGAAACCTTTTTCTTAGGTTTATACTGGAGCCATGGCGCTGGATAGTGATTGCCTTTAGGTGACGACTTGTAACCTTTCAACCAACAGGTATATCCAGTGAGTTGTTCTCTATACCCCACGTGAACACTATGAATACATTAGAAAAAATTCAAAAAAACCTAGAGAATTTCAGCAAATCTGAACGTAAAGTTGCCGAAGTTATTATGGCATCACCTCAGACTGCTATTCACTCTAGCATTGCCACTCTAGCCAAAATGGCGGATGTCAGTGAGCCAACAGTTAACCGTTTTTGTCGGCGTCTGGATACCAAAGGTTTCCCCGACTTTAAACTTCACTTGGCACAGAGCCTCGCAAACGGTACACCTTATGTAAACCGTAACGTTGAAGAAGACGATGGGCCTGACGCTTATACGCACAAGATTTTTGAGTCAACTATGGCCTGTCTCGATGTGGCAAAAAATAGTCTAGATTCAATGCAGATAAACCGTGCTGTCGATTTGCTTACCCAAGCGAAACGTATTTCGTTTTTTGGTCTTGGTGCTTCATCTGCTGTTGCTCGCGACGCACAAAACAAATTTATTCGCTTCAATATTCCCATCACCTGTTTTGAAGATATAGTTATGCAGCGTATGAGTTGTATCAACTGTACAGACAACGATGTCATTGTATTGATCTCTCATACTGGCCGAACTAAGAGTCAGGTAGAAATTGCAAACTTAGCACGTGAAAATGGTGCAACGGTTATTGCTATTACCGCTAAAGACTCTCCACTGGATAAGGCTAGTTCCCTTTCAATCTCCTTGGATGTACCCGAAGATACGGATGTATACATGCCGATGGCAAGCCGTGTTGTACAGATGACCGTGATTGATGTACTAGCGACAGGTTTTACACTTCGTCGTGGCTCAGGCTTCAGAGAGAATTTGAAACGCGTAAAAGACGCACTAAAAGATTCTCGATACGACAAACTATCCCAATTTTAAAAAAGGAGCCGCAGGCTCCTTTTTTACTCACCAAATTAAGAACTTTGCAATTTCGTTTCTGGGCGCTCATCGCTACTACCTATAACACGAGCAATCGCATCTACTTGAGCAATACTCTCCTGGGCGCAATCGTTCTGACAACGACAAACTTGCTTAAGAATATAAATCAATCGATCTTGAGTCAGAGGCAAAGGATTCCCTTTAATCGCTACCGACTTAAGTGCATTTAATGCAACTTCTTCAAATGAAGTACTGCAGACACCAAATTCGTTTAGCATGGGTAAGCGCAGTTTCTCCAGCATCATATTAACCCAAAGAACCGCATCTTCGCGTCTTGCATTGGTTCGCCTTGTCAGAATTCTGGCTATGTTCCTGTAGCGTTCAAGGACATCATGCCTACCCATTCTTTTTGCAGCTTTGATGTTTTCTGACATCACATGTGGTGCCAAACGAGCACTAATCACACTGTACGGCGCTCTCAGCTTGCCACCAAGCGCCGAAGCTAGGCCATGGGCAGCTCCCAACTTGGCATTCGAACTCGCCATTCCACCTAACAAGGCAGCGAAAGACAAATCAGCGCGGGCCTGCGGGTTGTCGTCAAGACAGCCAGAAAGAATCGAGGAGCTTAATCTACGAAGCCCCTCCTCACATATCATATCGGTGAGTGGGTTTGGTTCACCACAGACATAAGCTTCCATTAATAGTGTAAAGGCATCCATCGCCCCTCTACCTGACTTATAAATATCAGTGCCATAGGTTAGCGTCGGATCGACGATTGCAACATCCGCAAGTATTTCAGGACTTCGCAAACTCACTTTGACTTGATCTTGACCTGAACGCAAAACCGCGTTTCGAGTCACTTCTGAGCCTGTACTAGCCGTGGTAGGAATCGCGATAAATGGAATCGGTTTGGCCTTGAGGGGCACACTGCGTCCTACCACTTCAACATAGTCATAGACGTCGCCTTGATTAGGAATAATAGCCGCCAATGCTTTCCCCATGTCCAAAACACTTCCGCCTCCCATGGCAACCACCATATCTGGTTTGAACTTCCGCCCTACTAAAGCGGTTTCTTCAATCATAACGATGTTAGGTTCACCAGAAACGGAAACGTGCTGATAGCGCATCGATTGAGATTTGAGGTAATCAACTAAAACTTGTGCTCTCACTAAGCTTTGGCCAGAGACAAGTAAAACGCTGTAACCATATTGATTGAGAATTGAAAGCGAGGACTTTAGGGAACCTTCACCAAAAATAATTCGAGTGGAGGTCATAAACTGGAACATATCTAAGACTCCTTTCTTAAAATTAGTTGTAAATTTTCAGAAACTTAGAAAGAAAACCAAAATGCAAAATTAAAAATAGCGACTAAGAGGCGACGGATTTCTAACTACGTTCATCACACATCACAGCACACCATGATTTTAGTTTAGTTTTATTGTCTTATGTCATCGGGTTAGCCTTCTTGGAAAGTGACTTATCAAAAGTACGACTTGCAGCGCATACTTTGAGTATTGACTTGTTACTTAGTGGTTTACGGCATTTTTATCTTTGATGCCATCGAGCTAGCAGGCCGAATTGTCGAAGAGAGGTTTGATCTTTTATTCGATCATCACCTTATCTCAACCAAATCAATGACTGGTTGGGCAGGTTAAACATCACAACGTTGACACGCCTGCCGATGATTGATGGACTTAACGAATTGAATCAGTTGCGTAAATGCTGGGAGCATGACTGTCTTATGAATATCAGATGATGACTCCCAACCAGCTTTAAGGTAACGGTTAAAGTACCAAAGCACCTTCATACTTTGGATTTTTGGTGAATACTCTGGTGTTTCGATTGTAATGACCAAATACCATTTCTGCATTTATCCAGTTAGCAACGTTTATTTCACACTGAACGGGTTCAACATGATATCGGTCTACTGGATTTGGCGCTGCGAGACCACTCTTATTCACATCATAGGCAAAAGGATGGCGGCTAAGGTCAATAACGTAGACGTCTGTCGGGCACCAATTCGCCGCATAGTCGTAGTCAGTCGTGGTCGATATGCCAACTTTCCCTGTGTGTCCTCCAGCAAACTTTCCTGAAAACTTCTCCCAATCAACGTTTTGCTCATTTTGTTGGGTAAATCCGTTATCGAAAAAGTACTGCATTCTGTTATTCGCCCATCCTGGGTCGCCCCTGTAAACAATACCACGGTATAAAGCAGTTCCTCTTAACGCTCCTTTTTGAAAAGAGCGGCATGACCAATGCTTATCAATCAAACTACGAATTACATATTCATCAACAATATTATTCGTTCTTCTTGAGGACTTTCTCCAGCGAGAGAATAAACCCATAAAAACCTCCATACAAAACGGGACAAATTGCGATCCAGTAATCAATAATAAATATCATCCACGCTAAATAATCAAACTTTATTATGCGTTAGTTGTTTTATTGAGAAGTTATACCGTGAGAGTGGCCAAAACCTCGTAGCGTTTAGAAAACAAGCTAGTGTATTGGGGGCCCCTCTAATAATTAGGTGAACAGCAGCACGGTTGTTACTACTGAATTACGGACACTCACGGCACTCAAAACAAGTGGATAGTAATTCGAGCATAGCCCGTTCTGCACTACGTACTCGTATCATGATTGCCAGATAGTAAAACACACCAATTGAACATTGAGTGGATACCATCGCATTTACGCAATTGTCTTGGTTGCTATGCCTACTGTTTGGCAAACTTGCATAGAATCCGAGCAAAAACACCTCAATAGATTTTACCTATCAAAGCAACAGGCAATTGCGACTTTATTTCCGACTTTGATTCGGGCATAGTTGCATGTAACAAAATGAAGGAGAAAAACAATATGTTCGTAGTTATCTTTGGTCGCCCAGCTTGCCCATATTGTGTGCGCGCAAAAGAGCATGCCGAAACACTAAAAGCAAAACGTGACGACTTCAACTACCGCTACGTTGATATCCACGCGGAAGGTATCTCAAAAGCTGACCTCGAAAAAACAGTAGGTAAACCAGTTGAAACTGTTCCTCAAATCTTCGTAGATCAAGAGCACATCGGTGGCTGTGATGACTTCGAAGCGTACGCCAAAGAGCATCTGGGTCTTTTCGACGAGTAATCGTTCCGAATTGAAAAAAAGCCGCTGTTATAAGCGGCTTTTTTTTGCTTTAAATTAAATCAATATTGTAATTTCTTAGCCTAAGTCAGCGAATAGTAAATTATCATATTTTTCACTTATCATTTTTCTATATTCAGATACAATTCGTACACTTAACTTATCCTCTGGCACTGACATAAGAGCTGCCCCGTGAACATCGACGTTGTAAATTTGCTTGAGCAAAACCCCATCCTCCTCATTTTTGTAGTTCTCGCTATTGGCTTAGCTATCGGAAAAATTCGTTTTGGAAATCTCCAGCTTGGCAACTCAATAGGCGTTTTACTTACCTCTCTAATCATGGGACACCTTGGCTTTACGTTTAATGCCGATGCTTTAACCATTGGGTTTATGCTCTTCATTTACTGTGTTGGTATCGAGGCAGGGCCAAACTTCTTCGGTATTTTCTTCAGAGATGGTAAACACTACTTCATCCTAAGCATGGTGGTGCTTGCAACCGCTGTATGTATCACTTATTTCGCTAGCCACAGCATGGGATTAGATTTTGGCTTGTCGGCAGGGATGATGGCAGGAGCCCTAACAGCAACCCCAGTATTAGTAGGCGCGCAAGATGCTCTCAACTCCGGCTTAGCCACCACTCCACGTGGTATGGATTTTTCACAGGTTATTGAAAACTTGTCCGTTGGCTACGCTATGGCGTATCTGATTGGCTTGATTAGTATGATCACATTCGCCAAGCTGCTACCAAAACTTCAAAAGCAAAACCTATCCGATTCCGCTCAGCAAATTGCTCAGGAGCGTGGGTTAGGTAGTACCGGGCAGCGAAAGGTCTATTTGCCAATCATTCGAGCTTATCGCGTTGGTCAAGAATTGATCGATTGGATTGATGGCAAGAACCTACGGGAGCTTGGCATCTATCGACAGACTGGCTGCTATATCGAGCGTATTCGTCGAAACGGCATACTTGCCCACCCAGATGGAGATGCTATTCTCCAACAAGGTGATGAAATTGCACTGGTTGGTTTCCCCGATAGCCATGCGCGACTAGACCCTAGTTTTAGGAACGGCAAAGAAGTTTTCGATCGCAATCTTTTAGATTTACGGATTATCGAAGAAGAAATCGTCGTGAAAAGTGACTCTATTGCAGGCAAACGCCTGTCAGATCTGAACTTATCCGAATATGGTTGTTTTCTTAACCGAGTAGTACGCGCGCAGATAGAAATGCCGATGGATCTAGACATCGTTCTAGCTAAAGGCGATGTACTGCAGGTCAGTGGAGAAAAGAGTCGCGTTCACGGCTTAGCTGAAAAAATCGGTTTCATCTCCATTCACAGTCAGATGGCAGACCTACTGGCTTTCTGCAGCTTTTTCATCCTTGGCATTATGTTTGGCCTTATCACCATGACCTTTGGACAAGTTTCGTTTGGCTTAGGTAACGCGGTTGGCCTTCTACTATCTGGTATCACGCTAGGCTTCTTACGAGCTAATCACCCTACGTTCGGCTATGTTCCTCAGGGCGCACTAAATATGGTTAAAGATCTCGGGTTGATGTTCTTTATGGTCGGGATTGGCTTAAGTGCTGGCGGTAAGATGTTTGAACACTTAGCACAGGTCGGCCCACAGGTTATTGGTCTGTCATTCCTTGTGAGCGTGGTTCCTGTCGCCCTTGCTTACCTTGTAGGTGCTTATATTTTAAAAATGAACCGAGCACTACTATTCGGTGCCATTATCGGTGCTCGAACTTGTGCCCCAGCGATGGATATCGTTAACGACTATGCCAAGTCGACCATTCCGGCGCTGGGCTATGCGGGCACTTACGCTATCGCGAATATTCTGATGACACTTGCGGGAACCGTGTTGATTATCCTCAGTTAACGGATACCTAGACACAAAAAAGGCTTCCAATTGGAAGCCTTTTTAGATTTTGAAACTCGATCAGCTAAGCGGTCTCAAGTACGCGAGGAATCGCTTCTCGGCTAACTTGAAGCACCAGAGAATCATAAACGTCAGTGCCATGTAGAACAGACCTGCTGTGAGGAAAGATTCGAACGGAGCGTAATAACGAGAGTTTACCAAGCGAGCTGCCCCCGTAAGGTCAACAATCGTAACAATACCTGCAACGGCACTACCGTGAAGCATAAAAATGACTTCATTACTGTACGCTGGTAATGCACGACGTAGTGCACTCGGCAAAATGATACGGCGATAGGTCATAAACGTACCCATACCATAGGCTTTAGCGGCTTCGACCTCGCCTTTTGGTAAACCGTTTATCGCACCTCGGATAATTTCTGCTGTATACGCTGAGGTGTTAAGCACAAATGCCACAAGCGCACAGAACCATGCGTTCTCCCACAAAGTATCCTTCACTGGGAAAAACTGATCCATACCATAGTAAATTAGGTAAAGCTGAACCAGTAATGGTGTGCCACGGAAAAAGTAGATAAATGCCCAACTCGGACCATTTATAAAGTAATTAGTACTATTACGCGCTACCCCTAAAGGGATTGCGACACACAAGCCAATGATCAGAGCTAAGCCCACCAGCCATACCGTCCTCCAGAGCCCATCAAGATAAATCGGTAAACTTTCGATAATCAGTGAAAAGTCCATTTCTTACCTCGCATGAATACTAAATTTACGTTCGACTAGCTTGAGTAAACCTGTTGAAACGCTGGTGAAGAAAAGGAAAATGATCGCTACAGCCATGTAGAAAGTGAATGGCATTTTTGTTGAGCCTGCAGCGAGAGAGCTCATACGCACCATATCTTCCAAACCAATAATGGAAACTAATGCAGTCGTCTTAAGCAGCACCAACCAGTTGTTACCAAAACCAGGCAGTGCATGGCGAATCATCTGCGGCAATAATATACGTCGGAATGCCAACACTGGGCTCATACCGTATGCTTTGGCCGCCTCCAGTTCACCTTTATCTACCGCCATAATTGCGCCACGGAACGTTTCCGCCATATAGGCACCGAAAATAAAGCCAATGGTCAAAACACCTGCAATGAATGGGCTCACATCAATGTAATCTGGTAGATAAGACGTCCACTCATGATTTGGGTCACTTGAAGCAAACCACTCATTCAATGATTCATTAATGGCGTACAAGCTGTTGTTAAGAAGAATTTGTCCGCCGAAGAAAATCAGCATCATTAAAACTAAATCGGGAATACCACGGATCACTGTGGTGTAAAGGGTTGCAATTGCGCGTGCCCAGCGGTATGGCGCCATTTTTGCCAATGCGCCCAGCATGCCTAAAACCATCGCAAGCAGCAGTGAAAGTAGCGCTACTTCTATGGTCACTATGGCCCCTTTAAATATAGAGGCTTCGTATCCTTGTAAATCCAGCATAGGTGAGTTCCTGATCCCTAGACTCAAAGCTTGCTTACTGACTCAATAGCAATCAACAAGCCATAGATATAATTCGACCGCTGGCGACTTCTAGGAACTAGAACCAGCGGTCGCTTTCTGATACTTACTGACCGTAAACGTCGTAGTTGAAGTACTGAGCAGCAATCTCTTGGTAAACACCTTTCTCACGTAGAGATAGGATGGCAGCGTCTAGCTTCTTCGTCAGATCTTTGTCTTGCTTACGTACTGCGATACCAAAGCCTTCACCGAACCATTTTGGATCCGTTAGTGACGGGCCAACAAATTCGTAAGCTTCACCACCGGCTTTATTGAGTACGCCTTCTTCCAGTGCAGATGCATCACCAAGAACAGCGGCAACACGACCGTTTGCTAGATCAAGATACGCCTCGTCGAAAGAACCGTAACGTACGATCTCAACTTTGTCACCGTAGTTATCAGTTAAGTACTTATCGTGAGTGGTTGCACGTTGAACCGCGATTTTTTTACCATCTAGGTTGTCAAAATCTAGACCTGCGCCTTTTTTCGCGATGAATTTGTTAGGGATCAGAGCGTATTTGCCCGTGAAATCCACTTTCTTCTTGCGCTCTTCAGTAATAGACATTGCTGCAATAATGGCATCATACTTACGCGCCAGTAGAGAAGGGATAATGCCATCCCAGTCTTGTGCAACAATCTTACACTTAACCTGCATTTCCTTACATAGAGCATTGGCCATGTCTACGTCGAAGCCTTTAAGAGAACCATCCGCTTCAGTCCAGCTAAATGGAGGATATGCACCTTCAATACCAAAGCGAACTGTCTTCCAATCTTTCGCTTGAGCTACACCTGTTGCTGCTGTAGCAGCTAAAGTTGCAACTAGTAACCACTTTTTCATTTCCATACTCCTGTGATTGTGATTTTTATCTTATAAATTGTGTCTGTCTTTAACTCGTTTAAGTGCAAGCTTAATAAATAGAAGAGATGAACTGCTGCAGACGTTCTGAGTCCGGGTTAGTGAAGAGCTTAGCAGGGTCTCCCTGCTCTTCCACTAGACCTTGGTGCAAGAACATGACGTGGTTAGAAACATCGCGTGCAAACGCCATTTCATGCGTTACAACTAGCATAGTTCGACCTTCTTCAGCCAGATCTCGCATTACACCTAACACTTCACCGACCAACTCAGGATCAAGTGCTGAGGTAGGTTCATCGAATAGCATAACTTCGGGATCGACAGCCAATGCACGCGCAATCGCTGCACGTTGTTGCTGTCCACCAGATAAGTGTCCTGGGTAGTAATCTTTACGCTCATAAAGTCCTACTTTCTTGAGCAACAATTCAGCGTTTTCCAAAGCCTGAGCTTTTGGTACGCCTAGCACATGCACGGGGGCTTCTATGACATTTTCAAGTACCGTCATATGTGACCAGAGGTTGAAACCTTGGAATACCATAGCAAGTCTGGAACGGATACGCTGTACTTGTCTTTCGTTGGCAGGAACGGCCTCACCAAGGCGATTGTTTTTCATTTGGATCAACTCACCATTAACCCAAATTTCACCTTCAGTCGGTGTTTCAAGAAGGTTGATACATCTTAGGAAGGTACTTTTACCTGAACCTGATGAACCAATAATGGAGATAACATCACCTTTGTGTGCCTCAAGCGAGATACCTTTAAGGACTTCATTTTGTCCGAATGTTTTGTGCAGTTCCTTAATGTCCAGCGCCGGTACATCATTCATGCGCTAATACTCCCTGTTTTTATTATAATTGCCGACTTAACAAACGGCTTTATCGCCGGCGAATTGCTGGGTTCCACCCACATTTTGCTACAAACTAGCACTCCCCAGACTAACATGCAACAAATTATTAACCTTCAATTTAAGGATATATAGCCACTTTATATGATTAAACATTCATTTTATAGAGTAATTCGCTCCATAATGCGCATAAATCATTTTAACAAACATATTATCTACCGATGTGGCAATTTAACATTTTTATAAAAACCAGATCTATCTCAACAATTCTCTCAATAGTGTCCATTCGAGCTCGCTTGTCCCTCCAAACAAAAGTTATAAAACTCACAATGTGAAAATAATTTTCACTTTATATTTCAACGACTCGCTTATACGGCCTTAGCTACGTAGTTTTCTTTCACATTCTTTCATAAAGTGATCTAAATCAATCACTCCTTAAGGGGGCGCGTTACACTCGCGTCAAAGATAAAAGCCTCAATAAGCAAATTTTTGTCTTTTCTATCGTCTATGCTTAAGCACGTGAAAGACGCTCTACAGACGATAGCTCAAGGACCCAAATGCAGGACGCTGAGTCAGGTTTTTATAAGATCGCCAAACCACAATAACTAACGGCGACTCTTCGAAGAATCATTAACTTTTAGAATTATGAGGAATCTATGTCAGACGCAGTCAATAAGTCGCACTCTGATTCGGATATCGAAAACAAGAGCTATCGTGAGCTGCACCGTCCAGCTTCCGAATTTGAGAGCCGTTCAGATTATCTAGATCATGAACTTCAGATCATGAAGCCTCGTCGCTTCGGTTTAAACTTACCCGGTCGTGACTTCCGTTTCGAGCTCGAAGACTTAGTACCCGCACTAGCTGGGACTATCGGCATTATCGCAATGTACTCAGCGGTAATGATGTCTTGGGCTGAGGGCCTGACCGCAGCTTGGGATCACATCAACCTAGGCAAAGACTTCGCCATTGAGGTGGCACGAGTAGAAATGCTCATCCCAGCCCTTCTGTTCTGTGTATTGGCATCTGGTTTTATCAACCCGAAAGCAAACCTCGCAGGTAACCACGGGCCAATGATCCCTCTTATCGGCACCATCGCATTAGCTGGCGCACACCCTCTTGCCTTGGCTATCCTGATCGGTGTTTTCGGTCTACTGCTCAGCTTCCTGAAAGGTGGGTCCAAGTTAGTTAACCTCACATCACAAGGTACTGCAGGTGGATTGCTGATATTCTTAGGCCTCACCGGTACGATGAGTCAGATAAACTCGATCCAAGCTTGGGCTGTAGGTCTTCAATCAGACACAATTGCTGCGGGCAGCATGGGTTATGTAGGCCTGATTGTCTTGGCCGTCACCATTGCGCTTTATGCGTTCTTGGCAAAAGTGAATAAACGTTGGCTTGCTATTCCCGTCTGTGCATTTACAGGCTTAGCGATTGCACTCGTGCTTGGGGCTGGCTTCGACATTAAGTTCGTTACAGAAACAGGCTTACCGAACCTGAACCCAGTTTACTGGTGGGGCAGTACTGAAGAAGGCTGGATGCTTGGGCTACCAAACATGGAGCACTTTATTGCATCACTACCTTTCGCCATTCTCGCTGTCGCCATGTGGTCACCTGATTTCTTAGGTCATCGTATCTTCCAAGAACTAAACTATCCTAAGAAGACGGAAAAAGTACTGATGGACGTGGATGACACCATGACCATGTGTTCTGTTCGTCAGATGGTGGGTACTGCCGTGGGTGGCGGTAATATTACCTCATCATGGGGCACTTACATGATCCCGGCAGCAATTGCGAAGCGCCCTATCCCTGGCGGTGCAATCCTTCTTGGCCTGTTAGTGATGATCATAGCAATTCTTGGCTTCCCGATGGACATCGCAGTCTGGCCACCCGTGATGCGTGTAGCATTGCTTGTTGGTGTATCGCTGCCTCTACTTGAAGCCGGCATGCAGATGGTGAAAGACTCGAAAGATTCCCAAGCCGCTGGCATTTGTATCTTTGGTTCCGCTGTCGTTAACCCCGTACTTGCTTGGGCCTTAACTATGCTGCTGGATAATAATGGCTTGATTGGTGATAAAGAACGCGCTGCTCGCTTGTCTTTCGTCGATAAAATCATCATTCCAGTTGGCGTATTGGTTATTTGTCTGATTGCCATGTTGGCAGTCGGTATGCTTGAAGGTCAATACGGCATTAAAGCCTGGCTGTAGAAATTAAAATAATTTGTGGGTGGCAAGCTATGTCACCCTCTTTTTATCAACTTTATTGAGGATTTATTGATTTAGTTTAAGGTTTGCAACTTTTTTTTAGTTTAACCTTGAAACCAAGTTAATAACAAATCATCAAAAACTTAGTGGCAATATTTATAGTTTAAAACACGCTCAGAAATCGATTTTAGAGACTATACATATTGTTATTCATTAAGAGTGTACCGCTCCTGAAAAGGAACACTAACGAGCTCAATAGTTAGAAAGGTACGTGTTTTTTCTACTAAAAAGGTAGGTATGTCATGGCAGAGCAATTTGCTAAAGCTTGGGAAGGTTTTGCTGAAGGTGACTGGCAAAACGAAGTAAACGTTCGTGATTTCATTCAAAAGAACTATGCACCTTATGAAGGCGACGAATCTTTCCTTGTTTCTGAAGGTACTGAAGCAACGAATAAGCTTTGGGAAAAGGTAATGGAAGGTATCAAACAGGAAAACGCGACTCACGCACCTGTTGATTTTGATACTTCAGTTATCTCTACCATCACTGCTCACGATGCAGGCTACATCAACAAAGATCTGGAAACGATCGTTGGTCTTCAAACTGACGCCCCGCTAAAACGCGCTATCATCCCTAACGGTGGTATTCGTATGGTGGAAGGTTCTTGCAAGGTTTACGGTCGTGAGCTTGATCCTAAGATCAAAGAAATCTACACAGATTACCGTAAAACACACAACGCGGGTGTTTTCGATATCTACACTCCAGACATCCTAAAATGTCGTAAATCTGGTGTTCTGACTGGTCTTCCAGATGCATACGGTCGTGGTCGTATCATTGGTGACTACCGTCGTGTAGCTCTATACGGTATCGACTTCCTAATTAAAGACAAGCTCGCTCAATTCGCTTCTCTACAAGAGAAATTTGAGAATGGCGAAGATCTTCAAATGACTATGCAGCTTCGCGAAGAAATCGCTGAGCAGCACCGTGCACTTGGCCAAATGAAAGTGATGGCTGAGAAATACGGTTGTGACATCTCTCGTCCTGCTGAAACTGCTCAAGAAGCTATCCAGTGGACTTACTTCGGTTACCTAGCTGCTGTTAAGTCTCAAAACGGCGCGGCTATGTCTCTAGGTCGTACTTCTACGTTCCTCGATATCTTCATCGAGCGTGATATCGCTGCAGGTAAGATCACTGAAGAACAAGCTCAAGAAATGATCGACCATTTCGTAATGAAACTACGTATGGTTCGTTTCTTACGCACTCCTGAGTACGATGACCTATTCTCTGGCGACCCAATTTGGGCAACAGAATCTATGGGTGGTATGGGCCTTGACGGTCGCACGCTAGTGACTCGTACTAACTTCCGTTTCCTAAACTCTCTATACACTATGGGCCCTTCCCCAGAGCCGAACATCACTGTTCTATGGTCTGAGCAGCTACCTGAAGGCTTCAAGAAGTTCTGTGCGAAAGTCTCTATCGATACTTCTTCAATCCAGTACGAAAATGACGATCTAATGCGCCCAGACATGGAGTCAGACGACTACGCCATCGCTTGTTGTGTATCTCCAATGGTTGTTGGTAAGCAAATGCAGTTCTTCGGTGCTCGTGCTAACCTTGCGAAAACTATGCTTTATGCAATCAACGGCGGTGTTGATGAGAAGCTGAAGATGCAAGTTGGTCCAGAAATGCCTAAGATCACTTCAGAAGTACTAGACTTCGACGAAGTGTGGAACAGCCTAGACCACTTCATGGATTGGCTAGCTAAGCAGTACGTGGCTGCACTCAACAGCATCCACTTCATGCACGACAAGTACTCTTACGAGTCTGCGCTTATGGCTCTGCATGATCGTGACGTTTACCGTACCATGGCTTGTGGCATTGCAGGTCTATCTATCGCAGCTGACTCACTATCTGCAATTAAACATGCGAAAGTGAAACCGATCCGTGATGAAGATGGTGTTGCAATCGACTTCGAAATCGAAGGCGATTACCCTAAATTTGGTAACAACGATGCTCGCGTAGATGACATTGCTTGCGAGCTAGTAGAAGTGTTCATGAACAAGATCCGTAAGCTTAAGACTTACCGCGATGCTGTTCCTACTCAGTCTATCCTTACGATTACATCTAACGTTGTATACGGTAAGAAAACAGGTAATACTCCAGACGGTCGTCGCGCGGGTGCTCCGTTTGCTCCAGGTGCAAACCCAATGCACGGTCGTGATGAAAAAGGGGCAGTTGCATCTCTAACTTCTGTCGGTAAATTGCCGTTTGCTCACGCGAAAGATGGTATTTCTTATACCTTCTCTATCGTGCCAAACGCACTGGGTAAAGAAGAGACTTCACAGCGTGCTAACCTTGCTGGTCTGATGGATGGTTACTTCCACCACGAAGCGGGGATCGAAGGTGGTCAGCACCTAAACGTCAACGTACTTAACCGCGATACTCTAGAAGACGCTGTTAAGCACCCAGAAAAATACCCGCAGCTCACTATTCGTGTTTCTGGTTACGCTGTACGTTTTAACTCTCTAACTGCAGAACAGCAGCAAGACGTTATCGCACGTACTTTTACCGAATCACTATAAGATTGCTTGATTGACTTGAAAGCCCCGCTTCATTGAGCGGGGCTTTTTTATTGCCAAGCAAAACAAAAGTTAGACTCAAGCCACATTTATATTTCAATTTTGTTTCTTTGCTCTCTGATGAATAAGATATGGAGTAATATCTAAACTCCATTCAGAAATGATGTATTTAAATGAACCTATTACGCACTCTTCCCTTGATATTGTTGGCCTCAACTGCTGTTGCTTCCGAGCGCTCGACTGTCTCGTTCTCAATTGACAATGATGGCGTATTTGGTGTCGATCAGGATTATACCAACGGACTGTTTCTCACCTATACCTCTGGCGCTATTACTCCCAACTGGTTAACCAGCCCTATGAGCTTATCATTCTGGGGGGCGCTTCTCTAGACAAATACGAATTCACACTTGGCCACAAAATGTATACACCGTCCGATATTGAGGCCACCACACCAATAATCAATGATAGGCCTTATGCAGGATACCTGCACGCTGAGTTTAACTACATCAGTCTTCATCCTCAGCAGGCACAGCGTTTCAATCTGACATTGGGTACAACAGGTGAGAGTTCACTTGCCGATCAAGCACAAGATATCGTCCACGGTATTACCGGTTCTGACGAACCTCGCGGCTGGGCCTATCAGGTAGACGACGAGTTTGTCGGCAACCTTGGCTACCTTAGCCACTTCAATCTTTGGCGCGATCGAGCCATTGCTAATACCGATTGGGAAATATCAAACGTTTCTGAAGTGAATGCCGGCAACTTCCGCAGTGATGTTTCAACGGGCTTTATGCTCCGTTGGGGCAAGGACTTGGCAGGAAGTATGGGAGCCGCAAACATTGATAATGAAAACCCGTTCCGCGCAGGTATGCTGGGGGCGTCACAAGCGGGTTGGTTTATATTTGGGGGTATTGAAGCTCGCTATCGATTTAACGATATTACCATTGAAGGGGACCGACCGGGTGTCGTTGATTATGCTCAACGCAACAGTGAAAACCCGAGCATCTATAATGTGACGCTAGAAGAAAAGCAAGCCAGCGCAGTGGCCGGCTTTGCTTGGTATAACCAGCATTTTGGCGCGACCATTACAGCAACGGCAAAAACTCCTGACTACAAAGAAGCAAAAGATTCAATGTACGGTACGGGTGGCCTCGCATTGTATGCATTCTTCTAAATAGTAAACCTCTGGCAGTCACTGTTCAGGCTGCCAGCCCTTTGCTCCACGACCTGACTGATGGAACGCAGTTGTTCATTGTTTTCTTCCAGCTCTTTCATCGCACTGGAAATTTGAGTCATGCTGTCTGCCATAGATTGGCTGGTTGTTGCTAGTTCTTTAATGGAAGCAAAGATGACGTCTGTCTGATGCGAAGCTTCATCGGCTTTTTCTGTAATGGTGCGCAGTGCTTGCATCGCCTCATGACCTTTTTCCTGCCCGGTTCGCATCGACGTTTCAGATTGACCAATGTACTGGATAACTTCAGCACTTTCTTTTTTCATCGTGTCTATGGTTTCAGAAATCTCTGCTACTGCATCCACGGTTCTCACCGCCAGACTACGGACTTCATCTGCCACGACAGCAAATCCACGCCCCTGCTCACCTGCTCGTGCCGCTTCAATCGCCGCATTTAAAGCCAAAAGGTTGGTTTGCTCGGCGATACCATTAATAATATCCATCACCGAGTCAACTTTCGAAGATGCTTCCTCCAACTGCTGAATATGCCCCGCCGCAGAGGTGAGTATGGTACTCACCTCTTCAAGCGAACCAATCGCTGCTCCAATAATTTGCGCCCCTTTCTCCGCCGATTCCGTAGAGGAGCGACTGATTTCTGATACAAATTCCAATGAATTAGACACCTCTTGTGTCGTCACACTCACTTCTTCTGTCGCTGAAGCTAATACCTGAGTCTGCCCCAACACTTCAGACTGATGATGAGCCAACCTGTCGAGACCTTGATTAAGTTCGACAGCATTTCCAGACAAAGCCTGACCGCTGGATTGTACACCTGAGACCAGTTCACCCAAATTTTCACAACTATCATTAATGCTGAGCGCCAATTGGTTGAATTCGTCATTGCGGTTTGCCGTCAAAGTCATACGTTTCGACAAGTCACCAGCCGATACATTGTGCAAAATCTCACGAGTCTTGTTCAGAGAGCGCGACAGGGAGGTGCTCTGCATAATGAAAATGGCAATGGTCAATACAGCCAGAACAATACAGGCGACTAAGATGGACCATAATGTTTGCTCTGAGGACTTCTCAGCAGAAAGTTGATACTGAGAACTGATTCCGCTCAGCTCGCTTGTTACTGCCGCAATCAGTTGGGTCAACTGCATTTTGGTTGAAATTAGCTGCTGTTCAACACTACCCAATTCCTTAGAAAGCTCACTCACTCGAACGAATGTCGCTTTGTATTGCTCTATCTCTTTTTCATATAAATCCAACATGGCATAAACGTTGGACATACTTTCAAAAGCCCCCATGGCACGATTGAACAGTTTCAGATTTTCTTCGTTCGGTTGGAGTAAATAATTCTGCTGTGATTTAACCATGGCCTGAAAATCAGAGTTGAGCGTCACCATCCCAGTTTCAGCAATTTTCTGTTCGATAATATTAGCGAGCTTTTTTAACTCCCCCAACTTACCCTCGTCGATGTTAAAACCGAGTTCTTGCTTGAGCTCTAACCAAGGATTAACTGCCGCTTGAAAGTCTCCGATACTTTGCTTCAATCCTGTGGAATAACTCTTTAGATTTAAAACATTGAGAAAAGCAACATCATTGGTAACCGCTTCTACAATATCGCTGATATCTTGTTTTGCCTTCGCAACCTGAGCGCCCTCTAGGTTGTCCAACTCGCTACTCAAGGTCAGAATTTTACTTTGGGTCTGATAAATTGAAATGGAACCAGAAGAGACATCACCGCTGGAATGATACTGTTCACTCATTTGAGTGAGTCTAGAAGAGGTAAACACTGCGAGCATGACAAATCCCATTGTCAGTACAATTAAAAACAGTGTGACTTTCTGTTTTTGTGATAGCGCAAGCATATCCATAAGAAATCCTTAAACATCAGTCGGATGCAACTAAAACTTGCCTAGCCAGTTTGTTTATTAATTATTATAAAAACCTTATTTGGCAACATTTTTATAACATACATTTTAGTCTATGTGCGCTTTTTTTATTAGTCAGTAAAATCTTGAGTATAAAAACCTGAAATGCTATTTAAACCCTACTTTTTGTAATAAAATAACGAACAAATCACTAATTAGAGATGTGCACATGTCAGCAACCGGTCGTATCCATTCTTTCGAGTCCTGTGGAACAGTTGATGGCCCAGGAATTCGGTTTATTGTCTTTATGCAGGGATGTTTAATGCGATGCATGTATTGTCACAATCGCGATACGTGGGACACTCATGGTGGTAAGGAAGTGACCGTTGAAGAAATCATTAACGAAGCCAAAAGCTATCGTCACTTTATGAATGCTTCTGGCGGTGGAGTCACTTGTTCAGGTGGTGAAGCGATGCTACAGCCCGAGTTTGTGCGCGATTTTTTTTCGCTCTGCCAAAGCAGAAGGTATCCACACTTGCCTGGACACGAATGGCTACATTCGCAAACACACTGAGGTCATCGATGAAGTGCTTGAGGCGACAGACCTGGTGATGCTTGATCTAAAGCACATGAAAGATGAGGTTCACCATGACTTTATCGGTGTATCTAATCGACGCACCATAGACTTTGCCCGCTACTTGCACCGTATCGGACAAAAGACTTGGATTCGCTACGTCGTCGTACCTGGATATACTGATGATGATGAATCTGCGCATATGCTTGGCGAGTTCATCAAAGATATGGACAATATTGAAAAGCTTGAACTGTTACCATATCACAAGTTGGGAGCCCACAAATGGGAAGCACTCGGTCTGGATTATCCTCTGGAAGGCGTCAATCCACCGTCGAAAGAAACCATGGACAATATCGTCTCGATCCTTGAGCAGTATCACTCAAATGTAAAATATTGATACCATCTGGCGAACATTTCAGAAAAAATACCAACCGGACCGAGGTTGGTATTTTTTTGAGAGGCTATTGTGCTGCTTTCCGAACTCTTCGCATTACTCGTTATCCTGCTCTCAATGAGTTTTATATGGAAAGACGTATTGCGAGTATTACTTCCAAAACTCATGGCGGAACGAGGCTTTCAACACCTTACATTTGCAGTTATCTTTGCTCTGTTCGCTTTGTGGTCAGCACAAGCAGGCGTTAAAGAAGGCTTATCCATCCACTTTTTAGCCTTGACGTCCGCAACGTTAATGTATGGCTGGCGAAGTGCTTACGCGCTTTCAATCGTCGTTTCGTTATTGCTTGCCACTTTCGGCCAGTTAACCTTCAGCCAATTGCCAGAATACATTCTTTTCTCCTGCTTGGTTCCAATATTAGTCAGCTACTCTGTTTTTCTGCTGAGTTATCAATACTTACCGAGGAACATCTTTGTATTCATCTTCATTGCCGGATTCTTCAACGGGGCTTTTACAGGCAGTGTTCACCTCACCATTAACTCTATCTACCATATTGTTCAGGGTACCCACGATTGGCTCACCATATTCGACAATTATATGGTGTTTATTCCTCTGCTGGCTTTCCCAGAAGGCTTGCTCAACGGGATGACGATGGCAATGTTTGCGGTGTTCAAACCGGAGTGGTTGCGAGTTTTCTCCGACCGTGATTACATCTATAACCACTACCACAAGAAGTGATTATTCAAACTGAAATTTCTTTACATTTTTAACGATAAACATGTGTTGAGATCATGTTTCAGTGCGTAATGAAAAGATAACCTAAGCACATTAAAGATGTATTAGATTGTTTTAGTGAGGCCACTATGGAAATGACCAACGCTCAGCGCTTGATCCTATCTAACCAGTACTATTTGATGTCTCAAATGGACCCAGAGAATGCGGCAAAATACCGTCGTTTACAAACGATCGTTGAACGCGGCT